>JAKAAD010000047.1 GCA_021802305.1 bacterium | reverse complement strand
CGGTTTTATTGCCGACACCTGGGAGTTTTTTAAACAGGGTAATACATTTTTGAAGTGTAAGAGGATATTTGGACATGAACGCATTATATAAGGGAAGGGACTTTTTCTTCGTTTTTTGCGCGAATTGTGATAAAATCTAAGGGTATAAAAATTGTTCTTGAGGTACCAGATTGACAAAAGCTCGCATCACAGGGACGGGATCTTACTTGCCCCAACGAGTACTCAGTAACGCTGATCTCGAAAAAATAGTCAACACTTCGGATGATTGGATCGTTTCTCGAACGGGAATGAAGGAGAGGCGCATTGCTGCAGCTGATGAATTTCCTTCAGATATGGGCTTCATAGCCGCGGAGAAGGCGTTAAAAGCTGCACGTGTAGGACCGGAGGAGATCGATCTCATTATATGTGCAACGGTTACTCCGGATTACATTTTCCCTGGGCTTGCTTGCCTTTTGCAGGCAAAACTCAAGGCGACGCGCGCTGCTGCTGCAGATATTCAAGCAGCATGCACGGGATTTATTTACGCCCTTTTTCAGGCAAAAGCTTATGTAGAATCGGGAATGTGTCGACACGTGCTCATCGTGGCAGCAGAAAAGCTCTCTTCTATCGTGGATTACAAAGATCGCAGTACTTGTGTGCTCTTTGGGGATGGAGCTTCCGCATGTGTGGTGAGTGCTGAAGGAAGGGGACTTTCCATTCGAGATATTGACATCGGTGCTGATGGGGAAGTTGCGGCTCTTCTCATGCTCCCGGCAGGAGGCTCTCGCATGCCTGCCTCAGAATCTACTGTTTCTCAAGGTATGCATTATCTAAAAATGGAAGGAAAAGAAGTCTTTAAACACGCTGTGCGGCGCATGGAAATCTCTTCGAAGACTTGTTTAGATCGTGCTGGATTGCGAGAAGATGAAATCAGTTGGTTTGTTCCACATCAAGCAAATATGCGCATTATTGAGGCTTTAGCAAAGAGATTCCATGTTCCCATGGAACGCGTCTTTTTAACGATTCATAAATATGGAAATACGTCAGCGTCTTCCGTCGGCATTGCTCTTGATGAATTGATTCGCACGCACACATTGCAAATAGGGGAAAATGTGCTTCTTACGGCCTTTGGAGGTGGATTGACATGGGGCTCTGCCGTATTGACGGCTGAAGGAGGAGAGGTATGAAAAAAATCGCCTTTCTCTTTCCAGGCCAAGGGGCGCAAGTTGTGGGCATGGCCAAAGACTTCTTCGATGCGTTTTCTAGCGCGAAAGAGGTTTTTAACGAGGCAGATCAGCTGTTAGGGCGGCCTTTTTCTGACTTGATCTTTTCTGGTAACCAAGGGGAACTAACAAAGACGAAAAATGCTCAGCTTGCCATTTACATTGCGTCGATAGCTATTTTGCGCGCTGTGCAAGAAGAATGCCCTTTTCTACAGCCTTCTGTTTGTGCAGGGCTAAGCTTGGGAGAATACACGGCACTTACAGCAGCAAGAAAATGCTCTTTTTCCGAGGCTCTTTCATTAGTTGCTCTTCGCGGAGAAGAAATGGATAGGGCTTGTGTGCAATACCCAGGAACCATGCGCGTCGTATTGGGGTTGGATGAAGAGAATATACGAACTCTTCTTCCTGCAGGTGTTTGGGTAGCAAATCTGAATTGTCCAGGACAGGTTGTCATTTCTGGCGAACGAGAAGCCATCCAATTGGCAGAAGCTGCAATGAAAGCACGTGGGGCGAAACGGGTGTTGCCATTAGAAGTTTCGGGTGCTTTTCATAGTGGCTTAATGATTTCTGCCCAAAATGCATTGCGACCGGCGCTTGAACGCGTTTCTCTAGGGGAAAGTGACATAGATCTCGTCATGAATGTAACGGGCGGAATTGTACGAGAGCGTGAAGCAATGCGCGATGCACTGATTCAGCAAGTTATATCTCCTGTGTATTGGGAGAGAGGAATTCGCACCATGATGGCACAAGGCATTGAAGTCTATTTCGAATTGGGTCCCGGAAAGACGTTAGCAGGGATGAATCAACGAATTGGCATACCTGTGCCAACTATTTCCATTGAGAAAGTAGAAGATTTGAAAAAAATCACCGCATGGAGGGAACATGCAACAATTGCTTCAAGGTAAAAAGACATTAATCACTGGAGGAAGTGCTGGTATTGGCAAAGAGATTGCCTTGTGCTTTGCAAATCATGGAGCAACCGTCGCCATCTTTGGAACGAACTCCGAAAGAACAGAGCAGATGCTCCAGGAACTAGAAACCGTACGCGTGCTTCCCGAGCAAAAATTTCGGGTGATGGTCATTGATGTAAGCGACAAATCGGCTGTCGATCAAGCGATTGGCGTACTACTTCAAGAATGGGGAGGAGTGGACGTCCTCGTAAATAATGCAGGGATCACTCGAGATGGTCTTCTCATGAAAATGTCGGAAGAAGATTGGGATGTAGTACTCAACGTCAATTTAAAATCTGTGTATAATACGTGTTCTGCATTAGCCCGATCGATGATCAAAGCGAAATCGGGAAAAATCATCAATATCTCTTCCGTCGTTGGATTGATGGGAAATGCTGGGCAGGCTAATTACGCTGCTTCTAAATCTGGAATGATTGGAATGACGAAAGCTTTAGCGAAAGAACTTGGAAGTAGAAATGTGCATGTCAATTGCATCGCACCCGGGTTTATTCAAACGCGCATGACCGATTCCCTTGACGAAGAAAAAAAAGCTGGTTTGATGAAAGGCATTCCTCTTGGACGTCTAGGAGTTCCAAGAGACATCGCACAGGTGGCCCTTTTCTTAGCAAGTCCCCTTGCTGATTACATTACCGGGCAAGTGATTGCAGTGGATGGAGGAATGACTTTATCTTCATAAATATGAGGTTTGATATAATGCATGACATTTTCAACGTGAGGAAAAATACACATGGCTGAAGGAAAAAATATGACCATTGAAAAGGAAGTAATGGACATCGTCGTCGAGCAGCTTGGCGTCGAAAAAGTGGATGTTGCTCCAGAGAAATCTTTTGTAGAGGATTTAAATGCGGATTCTCTAGATCTCACCGAGCTCATCATGACGTTTGAGGAGCGTTTTGGCATTGAGATTTCCGAAGAAGAAGCGGAAAAAATCAAGACGATCAATGATGCTATCAGCTACATCAAAGCGAGAAAAAGCTAAAGATTTGAAGCTGGTTGTAGTCGTTCCGCTACTGCCTTGTAAAATAAATTCGCATGCTGTTGACTGCGTGAGAGTAGAGTCTTTGCTGGACAAGTTTGCCCCAAATAAGGGGACAATAGGTGAAGATTCTCGAACTCATTTGGTTTGTACTGCCAGCTTCAAAGGATTTTCTTTATGTTAGAGGATTTTTCTCAAGCCTTACTAGGAGGTTTTTTCAACAAAGCCACACAGACTATTCTCAGTGAAAAATTTCAACACACTTGTTTTCATTGATTAAAGTTGTTGCGAATAATGACTGACGGATCACCGCAAATGATGCCCGGTTCTTGGACATAAGTTTTGCATTGCATAGAATCTTCATCCCCATAAATTTTCATTTTGTTTACTCAACCTTTGCTTGGATCCACAGGGTACGTTGCTGTTCATCTGTGAGAAGGTTGTGATAAAACTGCCAGTTCTTAAATCCTTCGTTTAAGGAAGAAAGAAATGCACGCGTTCTGTCATTACATTCAATGTAATCCATTGCATCGATCGTTACCGGATAGAGAGCATAGCTATTCCAGTGTGCTTTTACAGATTCCGGGTCGAGCAATGCATCGATAAATTGATAGGCAAGGGCTTCTTTCTTTGTCGCTGCAAGAATGCAGAAGTGTTCCATACTTGCAAAGGTGCCTTCTTCAGGAGGAATGAAAGCAAGGTCGGAAAATTGTCGCATCGCTCGCTCAATGTAGGAACTTGGAGAGAAAACTAAGGAACATTGATGAGATGTGAGTAACAGGTCTGGGCGGGTATGGTTGTATGCTTCTACCCATTGTTTTTGTTTGCTGAGAAGAGATTTGACTTCCTGTGCTTGTGTTTCTGTGAGTGCGTCTACTTTACCAAAGAGATTGAGCGAAGCAATGCTAATTGCTTCAAGAGGATCGTTTGTCATCCCAATGCAAAGAGGGGGGTTATGAGGAGTAAAGAGAAGTTTTAATGAGGGTACAAAATCCTTGCTTTCAAGAAGGTCTTTCTGAACGCCAAAACCAAAAAGCTCCCATGCGAAAGGGATGGAAAAACGACTTTCGGGATCAAAAGGATGGTGTAAAAGTGCGGGGTGAAGACGGGAATAGTTGCGCAAACGTAGTGGATCGAGCTTTTTAAGCAAGCCTTCTTCAATCAAGGTACGCACAGCATAATCAGAAGGAAGAACAAGATCGTATCCTTTCCCTTTTGTGGCTCGCATTTTTGCTAGAAGCTCTTCATTGGAACTAAAAAAACTTAAATGTACTTTATGGCCTGTTTCTCGTTCAAAACGTTGGACAACTTCGGGATCAATGAGTCCTCCCCAAGTGAAGACAGAAAGAGTATTTTCATCAACGTGAAAACGACTCCATCTTGGAGCATAGAGAGTGAAAGCAAACAAGAAAAGCCATACAAACGTGATTGATCCGCGAATGAACCACTTTTTCATGAGAAAATCCTCGCACGTGATTTTACAGAAAAAAATAAAAAGACGAGCCCGCTACTCAAAAGGAGTAGAACTGTGAAAAGAGCATTGATCACAGGAGAGATGCCTGAACGAAGCATGGACAAGATGTAGAGAGAAAGTGTCTGTGTATCCATGGTACAAAAGTACGAAAGGATGAAGTCATCAAAAGAGGTGATGAATACAAGAAGTCCTGCACCAATCAGCGTAGGAGCAAGAAGGGGGAGGGTAACAGTGAAAAAGGTTTGTCGAGGCGTTGCTCCTAATACTAGAGAAGCTTCTGTTAAACGGTGATCGAGCTCAATGTAACGCGCATAGATCAAAGGGATGGCAAAACCCAATCCTAGGATAGTGTGTGCAAAGACTAGAGTACTAAAACCCAGGGGGATAGAGAGCAAACTAAATAAACCAAGGAGTCCTACCCCGAGAACGATTTCAGGAATGATGAGATTGCCATAAAAAAAGTGTAAAAATCGCACGATGCGTCCGCCCGATGCAATGTAGAAGATCAGAAAGGTACCTAAGCCTAAAGCGAGCATGGTTGAGAGGGTTGCGATGCAGAGAGAATTTGCAAAAGATTCCCATAGATAAGGAGAATGGAAGAGTTCTTGGTACCATTTCCATGTAAAGCTTTTTCCTAGGCTTGAGAGATCTTTTGTGAAAGAAAACGCAAATAATACGAAGACGGGAATATACAAAAAGCAATAAATCGCACTCACAGCGAAAAGATTTCTCAAGAAGCGCAAAGATTTCATCGAAGCACCTTCCCCATTCCCCAATATAAAAGACCCACACTCATTAAAAGAATCGAGCATGCAAGAAGTGTGAAAGCCATTCCAAATGCTCGAGCTTCTCCTCCAATGATGCATTCGGCAATGACATTTCCTACAAATAAGTATTTTCCTCCTCCCAAAAATTCTGGGATGGCAAATTCGCCAAAAGAGGGGATATAGACTAAGAAAAATCCAGCCATGACCCCTTTTTTAGTCAGTGGAAGAAGGATCCTACGAAATGTTTGCCACCACGTCGCTTCGAGATCAAAAGAGGCTTCAATGAGGTGCGGGTCGATGTGTTCTAGTGCAGCGTGAAGGGGCATCACCATGAAGGGAAAATAAGCGTAAATCATCATGAGGACAATGGCAAAAGGAGTGTTTAAAAAATGGATGGGAGCGTCGATCATTCCGATGCTTTGTAGTAGCGTGTTTAAGAGCCCATGTTTGTCTAAAACAAAGATCCACGAATAGACATGGATTAAAAAATTGGTCCAGAAGGGAACGATGAGGAGAAAGAGTAAGAGATTTTTCCATCGCTTTACTTTAAAAACGAGTAGGTAAGCAAGAGGGTATGCGAGGAAAAGGCAAGCGAGGGCATTGCCCAAGGCTAGAGCCAAAGAGGAGGCAATGATTTTCAAATAAGCAGGGAAAAGCAATCCCTTCCATGCAACGGCTTCCCCTTGAGAGATGGCGATTGAACTTGTAGCAATAATTAAAGCGAGCGGAAGATAGAAAAAGAGAATTTGCCAGAGGACTGCGGGAACTCCAAAACTAAAAGGGAGGTAGGAGGGGATAGAACGCACTTTCATCGCTCAAGCAGCACCTCGTTTTCTTTTTGCCAATAGAGATTTACCTCGTTGTCGTAATCAATGACTTCTTGGGCAAGGTGCTCTTCATTTTGTTCAAACACTTGAACGCGCGTTTGGTTACTGAGAAGGACATTATATTGAGTCGATCGTCCATGATATACAATAGAGTGAACAACGCCTTTGAGACGATTGGCAAATTTGGGAACTTCTCTTTTGGAGATCAAGATCTTTTCCGGGCGAATGCTCATAAGCACTTGAGCATTTTCTTGCATCCATGGTTTTTTTTCTTGTGGCAAAGAAATTTTAAAGCATCCGATATTTGGGACAACAAGTTCGGGATCATTGTGTACATTGTGCAATTGACCACTAAAGATATTCGTCATACCTACAAATTTAGCAACAAAAGAAGAGTGAGGAAATTCGTAGATTTCCTTAGGAGTACCAATTTGTTCGATTTCTCCATTTGGATTCATGATTGCCATTTGATCAGCAACGGTCAGAGCTTCAAATTGATCATGAGTGACATAAAGAAACGTTGTTTTGAGCTTATCTTGCAGTTCGATGAGCTCAAGAAGCATCTTCTCTCGCAATTTGAAATCCAAAGCTGCAAGCGGTTCATCGAGAAGAAGAACATCGGGTTCATTGATAATAGCGCGCGCGAGGGCGACCCGTTGTTGCTGCCCTCCCGAAAGCTCTGTGATAGATTTGTGAACGTGATTTTCTAAATGAAATGCTTCAAGGAGCTTGAAGACCTTCTGTTTGATGAGAGGCGCAGGAATTTTTTTAAGCTTAAGGCTGTACGCAATGTTATCGAAGACATTAAGGTGGGGGAAGAGGGCATAATTTTGGAACACGACATTAATGGGTCGTTTGTGAATAGGCCAATCTGTAATGTCTACATCATCTAAAAAAATCTGACCGCTATCGACTTTATCTAATCCCGCAATCAATCGAAGGAGAGAGGTTTTACCGCATCCCGAAGGTCCGAGTAGCGCAAAAAATTTCCCCGTAGGAATATTCAAATGAATATTTTGCAGGATGCGGGTTCCCTTAAGGGATTTGCTGACATTTTTCAGACGAATGTTTCCCATAGTGGAAAGTATTTTAAGATGAGGGGTTTTTTTTTAATATAGGAAGAATCACAAATTTAAGCTGGATTACAAAATTTTGGTTCCGGAGACAATGATTTTGTCTTAGCAATGGATTTTCAGAGCGGATACATAAAAAAAGCCTGCTCTTTTAATCTCTCGATTGCTCGAAAAACTCGGTTTTTCAAAGACGACACTTTTGATGAGTGGGTGGCACGACTTCCATTTGAGACAAAATCGGTTTTCGCGTACATTTTTCTACTTATGGATACGAGAAAAGTCGTCATTATTGGATCTGGACCTGCTGCATACACAGCGGCTCTTTATACAGCGAGGGCACGCCTTTCACCGTTGGTATATGAGGGGTTTCAGGCAGGGCCGGCCGGAGGACAACTCATGACCACGACAGACGTGGAAAACTATCCGGGCTTCCCAGAGGGGATCAAAGGTCCCGAACTGATGGAAAAGATGCGCAAGCAGGCTGAAAAATTTGATACTACCTTCGTTATGGAAGATGTCCTGAGTGTGGATCTTCAAACCCGTCCTTTTGTAGTAAGAGGCAATCCCACCACCGTCATGGCAGAAGTGCTTATCATTGCAACAGGGGCGCGCGCAAGGAGGCTCGATGTGCCCGGAACGCGAGATGGGGAATT
>JAKAAD010000046.1 GCA_021802305.1 bacterium | reverse complement strand
GTATTGCTCTCGTCTTTGATAAGATTCCCTATCCATCCTTGCTGAACGACTGAGAAGGGAGCCATTGGGCAACCCTACTCTTAAGGCTCTCTGTAGTAAGAAACGGCAAAACTTGCTTTTCAAGAAGGAGAATGAAAATAACGAAAAAAAAAAGGCGCCAGCATGACTGCTGTTGTTCCACTAAACGTGGTGATCACCGGTCCGGGAAGAACATTGTACACCCGTTGCGCCGCCTTTCTCACCTCTTGCAAACTTTTCAGAACCACATATTCTACATTTTCCTGCATCGATGCGGAAACTGCTCGCGAGGACTGTATCTCTACTAACTCTTTATCTAAGGCAGCAAGTTTTGTTTGAAGTTGCTCGCATTGTTCTTCTTTTTCCTTTCGAACGGGCCAAGTATTGGCTCGCATACCTTGAAGCTCGTTGATGCAAATCAGTTCTTTCTCATTTGCTGAGAGGCCTTTCGCTTCTAATGTACTTTTTTTTATGTCGTCCCATGACACCACTTATGTGAAAGGTTACGATAATGCAGAGCAATTCTTCCTGTAAAGGAAGAAAATCACTTGTATGGCTTTTTACACTACTCCGCCAACTGCAACTTTTTCTGTGCTCCATTCTTCTGCGGAAGCACGAACGATATCTGCGCCTAGAGAGAGTAATTTTTGATCAATGCGCTCGTAACCACGGTCGAGAAAATGAACTCCTGATATATGAGAGACGTCAGGAGTAAGGAGTGCTGCCATCACATAGGCAAATCCGGCTCTGAGGTCGGGAATAGCCATATCAGATGACACAAGAGGTGTAGGCCCTTTCACAACAATGCTATGAGGATAATTGCACTGCGCAAACCGACAAGTTTTTCCTCCTAAACACTGGGTGAATGGCTGGATATCCGCCCCCATGTGTTTGAGCGCTTCTGTATACCCAAAGCGATTTTCATAGACTGTTTCGTGCACTACAGAAGCACCATGCGTTTGGGTAAGCATGGCAACAAAGGGTTGTTGCCAATCTGTTAAAAATCCAGGATGCACATCGGTTTCTAAATGAATGCCTCCCTTCAAATGGCCATTGTAGAAAAACGAGATGCCATCACGTTTAATTTCAAATCCCGCGTGCACTTCTCTCAATGCATTGAGAAAGGCGATCAACGGTTGATGCTGCGCTCCTTCAATGAAAACGCGTCCTTTTGTGCTGATGGCGAGCATTGCGTAAGAAGCAATTTCAATCCGATCGGGAAGCACGTGGTGTTCCACATCATAAAAGCGCGTCGTGTGGTGAATGCGAATCGTGCGATTTTCATCAATGGCAATCGCAACGCCTAGCTTTTGCAAAAAGAGAATGAGGTCGATGATCTCAGGTTCCACAGCAGCATTTTTAATCACGGTTGTCCCCTTTGCACGTACAGAAGCAAGAAGCGCGTTCTCCGTTGCACCCACGGAAGGATAGGGGAGTTCGATCAAAGTGCCTGTGAGTCCATAATGGGCGCGCGCAAAATAGGCGCCTTCTTTCTTCATGTTGCGATGCTCAATCTGTGCGCCAAGTTTTTCTAGCGCTGCAATGTGAAAGTCGATAGGCCGTTTGCCAATGTTGCAGCCCCCAGCTGTAGGAACGATGATGTCTTCATCCGTGCGCCCTAACAACGCGCCGATCATCAAAATAGGCACGCGATTCGATCCGGAAAATCGTTGAGGAATGTAGGAAGTTTTCAATTCTTTAGTGACTATTTCAATGACGCCTTCAGAGCGATCCCAATTGATATCAGAACCAATCTCTCTGCAGAGGGCAACGGTAATCTCGACTTCATGGATGTCCGGAACATTGGTAAATCTGCATTTGCGATCAGAAAGAAGAGAAGCAACGAGCAATTTCGTAATCGCATTTTTTGCTCCTGCCGCTTTGATGTGCCCTTCAAGAGGTTTCCCCCCTTTGATCCTCAAGACGTCTCTAGTCATACCCACTTCTCATTGTTCCGGTTCCCTGTGTATAAATCAACTTGCAGTGCGCGATCCATTTTTTGCATACTAAGATTACATGCGCACGTCACAGCTATTTCCCAAAGCTCCCACCGTTCCCACCTTGGCAAGAAGAGGAAAATTACGCCTTGGGGTTCTTTTTGGCGGGAAATCTGCCGAACATGAAGTTTCTCTCATCTCCGCAAAAGGGGTTCTCGAACATCTCGATAACGAAAAATACGACATCACTTTAATAGGAATCGACAAACAGGGCAAGTGGCACCTATATGAGCGAGACTCTTTTTTAGAACATGCTAGCAATCCCAAACGAGTACGCCTAGCGCATCCAAATTGTTCACTGATCTCCTCTTTCGATGGAACTCTTTACCCTTTTCGCGGAGATCGCTTAGCTACTCCTCTCTCTTTCGATGTCATTTTCCCCGTCCTACATGGACCCTATGGAGAAGACGGAATATTGCAAGGGCTCCTTCAGCTCTGGAATCTTCCTTTTGTAGGTGCACGGGTATTAGGCAGTGCAATAGGAATGGATAAAGATGTGACGAAACGACTTCTTCGCGAAGCAAATCTCCCTGTTGTGCCTTACCACGTTTTTCATGCCCATGAACCTTCCCCCTCTTTTGCTATGCTAGAAAAAGAATTTGGATTGCCTTTCTTCATCAAACCGGCCAATCTCGGATCTTCTGTTGGGGTCACAAAGGTCCTTGAAGAAGCTTCGTTTGCCAACGCGCTTTCGCTTGCTTTTGCTTATGATTCGAAGATTCTCGTAGAAAAAGCGGCTATTGGCCATGAATTTCAATGTGCCGTATTGGGCAATGAGCATCCTATTCCATCCATCGTTGGCGAGATCCATCTCACTACCCCATTTTATACCTTCGATGCTAAGTACATTGCAGGCCCTTCGTACTCATTCCCTGCAAACATTTCTCAAGAACTCTCCACTCAGATACAAGCACTCTCTCTTCAAGCTTACAAAACGCTGTGTTGCGATGGAACAGCTCGAATCGATTTTCTCTACGATGAGCGGGAAAATCTTTACATCAGCGAAATGAATACAATTCCGGGCTATACGCCGCACAGCACATTCCCTTCCCTTTGGAAAGCAAGTGGAATTCCGTTTTCGGAACTCTTAGACCGTTTGATTGCACTAGCCCTTGAACGCCATCAATACACATCGCGCATATAGCGATTCTCTAGCCGAAGCGTTTTGAAATAGGATGCGGCTTGTTCTTCGCTCATTCCTCCCTGCTCTTTTGCAATGCCATGAAGGGTTGCTTCGACATCTTTTGCCATGTGCTCTGCATCTCCACAAACGTAAAGATACGCACCTTCTTGTAACCATTCCCACAACATTTTGGCTTGTTCTTGCATGCGATGTTGTACATATACTTTTTCCGATTGATCTCGGGAAAAAGCGAGATCTAATTTGAGTTTTTTTTGCACGGCGAGCTCTTCGAAAAACTCTTGATAAAAAAAGTCTGTCGCGCGATTGCGCTCGCCAAAAAAGAGCCAATTCTTTCCCGGGGCATTACGCGCGATGCGTTCTTGCAAAAATGCCCGAAAGGGAGCAATTCCTGCACCCGGACCAATCATGATGATGGGAGCATGATCATTCTGCGTAAGGCGAAATTGATGAGCAGGCTGTACGAAGAGAGGAATGGGAGTAACTTTTTCTTGCACCAGTGTATTTAAAAAATGACTCGCAACTCCATAGCGTTTCTCCCCGGAATGCGTGTATGTAAAGAGGGCAACGACGAGATGGACTTCATCGGGATGCATGCATGGAGAAGAGGCAATAGAATAAAAGCGCGGAAGGAGCGGGGAAAATGCATTGCAGAGATCTTGCAAAGGAATCGCTACATCTTTCATTTCTTTGAGAAGTGCAAGCGGATCGTGTTCTTGCAAATAGCGCACTAGGATTTCTCTATTTTCCTTTTGTAGAAGCGGTTCTAAAAAAGAAGAAGAACCTCGTTCGTAGAAAAGTTTGAGAAAGGAAGAAGTGAGCCGAGAAAGATTTGCCTTGTGCGTGAAGAACTCTCTTACGGATATCTGCGTGATTGTTTTGGGATCGACGATGATTTCTTCTCCTGTTGCTCGTACAGTGGAAAGAATGTGATCCACAAGAATGGGATCATTTTGCGGATAAATTCCCACAGAATCACCCACATCAAATTGCAGAGAAAGCTCTCGAGTATCCAAGACGATATGCTGTGTATTTTTAGAAGAACCGCTCTTTGTTAATGGAAAGCGCAACTTTACCTTAGCAATGGCAGGAGCATGTTTACTATATCGAGAAGGAGGAGCTGTCATACAAGAATTCATACAAAAATAGCGGCGCACTCTCGTTGCTTCCATGCTTTGGTAAGGAGAGCCATTTTTTTACTAGAAACGCCGCCAAGAAGTGCCATGGCATGCAAAAGCCTTGCTCGCGCACGACCTTTTCCCAACAATTCCACGGCATCATAAAGGGGAGGTCCCTGTCGTTTCCCCGTAAAAGCAACGTACAGGATCGGTATCACAACTTTTTTGTGATTCACTGAAAAGGCGTTGGCAACTTCATGGGAAGCTGCTTCTATTCCCTCTCTTCCCCAATCTTCTCGCTCGTCCAAACTCCAAATGATCGCTTGTAGTATCATGGCCGCTTTATCTTGCGCAATTTGCGAAGGACAGAGCATTTCAGGCGTATATTCTAAATGCTCTATGAAAAAGAAGGCACAAAGTTCCATGAACTCCGCAAATGTCTTCATGCGCGTATGCACGAGTGGCATGAGCTTTTGCATAAATACATCGTTGAACAACCATTTTTTCAGCTCATCCCACAGTTGTTCTTCTTTGATCGATCGCATCAACGTTTGCTGATTGAGCCAATCGAGCTTTTGGATGTCAAAATAGGCACCAGACGACCCTATGCGCTTGGGATCAAACGTCTCGATGAGTTCTTGCAGCGGATAGATTTCCTTTTCTTCTGCCATGTGATACCCCATCAAGGTGAGGAAATTGACCAAGGCTTCCGGCAAATAACCGCTATCTCGGTAGTAAAAAATTGACGTGGGATTGCGTCGTTTGGACAACTTCTTATTATCTCGTCCCAAAAGAAGCGGCATGTGGTAAAAGGTAGGTGGAGTCCATCCAAAGGATTCATAGAGCAAAATGTGTTTAGGCGTAGAACTCATCCACTCATCCCCGCGAATGACGTGGGTAATGCCCATAAGATGATCATCTACGACATTTGCGAGGTGGTATGTAGGAAATCCATCGGATTTTAGAAGGATTTGATCATCGACATCTGCCCAAGGGGTCGCAATGCGCCCTTTGACGGCATCTTCAAAAGTGCACTCACCCGTCAAGGGAACCTTCAATCGCACTACATAAGGCCGCCCCTCTTTTTCCAGTGCCCTCACCTCTTCTGGACTCAAATTGCGATACCTACGATCGTACCCCACGCGGCTTCCCAGTTTGCTTGCCATTTCTCGCATCTCGGCAAGCTCTTCAGTTGTTGCAAAGCACTTGTATGCCTTTCCGTTATCCAAGAGCTCCTGGCAATATTTTTGATAGATTTCCGTGCGCTCCGATTGTCGATAGGGTCCATACGGACCACCCACATCCGGCCCCTCATCCCACCGGATATTTAACCAATGGAGGGCATCGTAGATGCTCTGCTCGTATTCCGGTCGGCTGCGCGTGCGATCGGTATCTTCGATGCGCAGGATGAACGTCCCTCCAAAATGACGCGCAAAAATAAGATTAAATAGAGCGATATATGCGGTCCCAACATGAGGATCTCCTGTCGGAGAGGGAGCAATGCGTACACGAACAGTCTTCATGGCAAAGAATTTTGCAGGCTTTTCAGTTAGATTGCAAAGGTTTGCTCTCATACAGTGATGTTTCTTCAACCGTTAAGGTCCACATACCCCACCCTTCTCTCCTCATGTGCACAATGGCAATCAAGCAGCGCTTTTTTCTGAAGCAGTGCTTTGTAACATAAAGAGAAGATCCTTCATGACGTTAAGAGATTCTTGGAGTTGGAGGTCACTCTGTGAAGTATTTGCTCCTTCTTCGTCTCCACCTCGCTTTTTGGCTATTTCTGAGAGAAAGGCCTTGTAATCTGTATTTTGTTCAATGCGCAGGGAGGAGTTTTTTCTGAGCTGCTCAATGTAAGTCTCATACGTTTTTTCAATAGTTTGCTTTTGCTTGTGGTAGTAGTGTTGCAGCTGGATACGATAGAGGGGCGGGAGATCCGAAAGATCGTCTTCAAAAGAGGCAGAAATCTCATCTGTACCGACGGGATACTTTGCATACTTTTCTCCAATCTCCATTTCCGCAAAGGGCCCCGGAGCAATAATGTGAGGGCGCACTCCAACGAGCTGCGGGCTTTTTCCTGAAACTGTATAATACCAACCTCTCGTTACTTTGTACTCCCCCTTGGGGTTTACTTTTCCATAGCTAGCAGCTTCTAAGGTAAAGCTTTGAAATGTCCCTTTCCCAAAGGTTTCCGGATCTCCGACGACAATAGCCCTACCATATTCTTGAAGCGTTTGTGCGACGATTTCTGCTGCAGAAGCACTCAAGCGATTCGTAAGTACAATTAATGGCCCACTCCAGATTTTGCTATTTTCTGCGTGACGCAATTTTTGTAGCTTTTCCGTATTGTCTTTCACCGAAACGACAACTCCGGGGGAAATGAAAAGGCCAGTGACCGCTACCGCTTGCTGAAGCTGTCCTCCTCCATTATTTCTCAAATCTAAAATTATGCCCTTCAAGGAATACTTTTGTTTGACGGATTGAATCGCAGCCGCAAGATCAGAAGCGGAAGAGTTTTTCCCATCATGGTAAAAAGAAAAGAGATGAGCAATCGCAATCATTCCATCTCCGTAAGGCTCTAGTGTTGTTTCTACTCGAGAATCCTCCAGGACAATTTCTCCCCGAGTGATTTCAACATCAAAAGGTTCTTCGCTTTTGCCTTCAGAAGTTCGTTCTCCTCTGATCATCGTGAGGAGCACTTTTGAGCCTATCGGGCCTCGAATCAACGAAACTGCTTCTTCGATCTCCATTCCTAGGACAGGTTCATGATTTACAGCAATGATTTTATCGCCTTCTTTGAGCTTCGAATGCCTTGAGGCAGGGCCGCCTTCTAAAAATCTCACGATGGTAAGACCATCTAAGTCATCGCGAAGCTGTGCTCCAATGCCATAGAGTTTTTGCTGCACTTGCATCATTAAGGCCGTTGCTTCATTGGGGGTAAGGTAGAGGGTTTGAGAATCAAGAGCAGAGCTGATCGCTTTTAAGACGTGCACTAAAACAAGTTGTTCCTTTTCCTCACCATCCAAAAACTTGGCTTCTCGCAAATTTCGCCTCTTTTCCAATCTCTTTAAAAATTGTTCTTTTTCTTGAGTAACCACTTTCTCAGCAACCTTGGCCTGTAAAGATTTAAGGCGCAAAATCCGCTCTTGCAATTCCTCTTTGCTCCCTGCCCACTGCAAGTCCTTGAATTCTGCAGAAGTAACGCGTTCCGGAAGCGTCGCCTTTGCAATCTCTTTTTCAAGGCGTTGCCTTCGCTCAATCCCATGAATCATTAAAGCGTAGATTTCATAAAAGGAGAAAAAATTCCCCTCTTGATAGTCGACGAGAGTTTTTTCTAGTAGCTCTTCCGTAGGATGTTTCCAAGGAGCTACTTCCGAATTTAAAAGATAGATTTTGTTAGGGTCGATTTCTTCGAGAAAGTTCGAGAAGGCGCGCTCGATAAGTTCCTTGGTAAGCACGTGATGACAGACGTGTGCTTTTAAGATCTCTTCAATTTTCCCTTTGGTCTCTTTCTGAGTAATAGGGAGAGGTTTTGCAAAGAGAGAAGGGGCAAACAGCAGGAGTATGCACGAAAAGAGAATGTGCCTTAAAAATCTATGAATCATAAGTCGCTTTTTTTGAGTCACTAGGGTCTTTTTTTTCTTCACCCGTCTAGAGAACAAGGTATCG
>JAKAAD010000045.1 GCA_021802305.1 bacterium | reverse complement strand
CTCCTTCTCTCTTTTTTCTTTTTTTTCGTCACCTTTGCGCATTGTGTCATTAGACCTTTTGCGTAATTGTCACCAAGAAGACGGAAAAGCGCACTGGGGGTCCTTATTGAATATCCAATTACCAAAACATGTAGTAAAGAAGGCAAGTGCTACCGATCACTGTCGCTAAGAAGACGGAAAAGCCCACAGGGGATCCCCATCCATACCATTTCATGGAATGTTCGCAACACATTTTCGAAAATTTGTCTTTTACTGCCCTGTCTTTCATTGTTGAACTCCTTGTTTTTTTAGTAATCTACTTAGCTGCAAAAGGTTTTGTAGTTTTTGTCACATCTTGCGCAAAAAAATTCTTTGAAATGGAAATTGTTTGCAATCCTGGTTGAGTAAAATCGAGCTGGCTAAGATCCACCATTTGTATTTTAAGACTATCATATCCGCGAAAAAAAGTTTTGGTATGAGTTTGGTCATGGATGACAACCCATTCCGTAATTTCTTCTTTGAGAGGAGATCCTTTGCGAGGGCGAATCACCCCTTCGGCAATGTCAAACGCGTTCAAAAGGTGAAATCCCGTGCGTACAGCATCGGATGCATTCTTGGGCTCCTTCACCCAGCTTGTAAAGAGAACGGCGCGAACAAAACGAGAAGGTGGCGTATAATCGCCAGGGATGCCTAATAGTCCCGTTCCTTGTCCAAAGCCTCTCACTGTCCCATGGGAGAGTGCAAGTGAGGAGACGTTTTCTGGGGAAAGGTTTACGTAATTCGATAGATTGGTGAGATGCCATTCAAAAGAGGGTGAATTCGTGAGGACGCCTAGGGGATTATTGTATTCTTTCCGTTGACCCTTTATGTATTCTACAACGAGGATGTTTCCTTGTGCATCACTAATATAATAATGAAGTGGCAACACAAAGTCTTTCATGCCGGGAATTGGATTGGGCACGGGTTCTTGTGCAACGAGAAGAGAATCTAGCGCGCGTTTTGCCTCATCGACAGATGCACATGTCGCAAGGAGATAGCTAGGAACTTCCCAAGAACCAAGTGTTTGTTCTATGCGCGAAGAATCGGGCTCTTGATATTGTGCAAAATGGGGGAAGTAGAGCGCCCCTACAACAAGCCCTTTTTCATTCATTCCATCGGAGACATAAGTGGATGCAAAAGATTGATTCATGCCCACGTAGCCATATTTTGTTTGCCAATGGATGCCCTTTGCTTCCCCTGCAGAGGTGCCAATGTATTCCGTTCCTCTTGGTACGATCAATAGCTCGGAGTCCAGTCGAAAGCCAAATTCCATGGAACGGCCGTAGATCTTTGAATGATCCTTTGCTGTAATAGAAAAGGCTGTGCACGCATGCGCACTTGATGCCAAGAAAAAAAAGAAAAAAGAGAGAAGGAGTTTCATCGTAGTTTACCTACCCAGTTGAGTTTGCTGCGAAGTGTAGCAAAGTAATCGCGTCTTGGAAGTGTAATGAGTTTAAAATTCTTTTGCGAACGCGTGATGCGAAAGACTTCTCCCATGTGCATGGGATAATGTGTAATGCCATCGGCAATGACTTCGACAGCACTATAATTACTCAAGTACTGCACCTGGATTTCGTGGTCTGCCATGAGCACAATCGGACGATTAGAAATCGTGTGCGGGGCAATAGGTGTGATGACGACAGCACTTAAGTCAGGAGTGATGATAGGACCCCCGCAAGCAAGGGAATATGCCGTAGAGCCATTCGGTGTTGCAATAATCAAGCCATCTGCTTCGAATGTGTTTAAATAATGACCATCTACATGGATGCCAAGCTCTACAAGACTGCGATTGCGTCCGCGATGGATGACGAGATCATTTACAGCAAAACAGGTTTGTCCTTGCAAAGTTTCTCCTCGTAACATGACGCGTTCGTGGATTTTGTACTCTCCCGATAACAGATCTTGTAAACTTGGATAAATATCGGGGATGGGGACATCTGCCATGAAGCCTAAGTGTCCTAGATTAATGCCAAGAATAGCTGCATCGAGGTTGGAATATTGGTGAAAGATGCGAAGGATCGTACCATCACCTCCCATGGTAATCATGAAGGCAATCTCTTTAGGATGTACCGAAGAGAGCGGTACTCCTCCCAGCTCCTCTGCTTCTTCATCAGATACGACGACATCTCCACCATGACTTTGTAGAAATTCATGAATGCCGATCGCAAGGTTTTTCGATTCCTTCTTTTGTGTGTTAGGAAAGAGTGCAATCTTTGCTTTTTTCATGACATTGCATGAGGAACGAATGCTTGTGTTTGCGGTGTGCCTTGTTCAGTGAATGTTACATCTCCCTCGCGATTTTTGATGAGCACTTCAATTTTTCGTTCCGCAGTGCGCAATTGTTCATTACACCATGCTATCAGAGCATCGGCTTCTTCGTAGAGCCTTACCGTCTCTTCCAAGGGAATAGTGCCTTCATTCATCTTTGCAAGAATTTGCTCTAATCTCGCATAAGCTCCTTCAAATGTTTCTTGTGCCATGGATTTCCTCTAGTACTTCGTCGACGGTTAATTTTGCTTGCCCATCCGAAAACATCAACTGTACTTTGTCTTGAGGGGAAAGCTCTTGTTTTTTCAGGATAATGGATGCACTGTTTTCCCGAAAGAGAATGCAGTATCCTTTTGCTAGTAGATGCTTTGGATGAATGCTACTCAGGCGTTCTTTGATTTCTTTGAGTTGCCTTGCCTTCTGTAGCAGGATGAATCGCATCGTTTCCGTTAGCTTTTGAGGCCATTTTCTCTCAATAAAACGAAGGGACCGTTCCTGCCAAGTGCGCCTTAGCGAGCGTTCTAGTGTGCGCGCGATGCTGGTAAGCTTTTGACGTTGTTCGCTGATTTTTGCCTTGGGATTGAGGGCTCGTAGTTCTTTTTGTGCACTCGTCAAACGATGTTTTTTATGAAGGAGATACGTTGAGATCATGGATGTACTATCTGAAGCAAAATCGCTAAGGCGTTGGAGATGTGGTTCTAAAAGGCGCGTACTTGAGCAAATAAAGGGATGGCGTTTGACGTATTCCAATTGCCTTTTGGCATGAAGCAAGGAGGTATGGGCGTGGCTATCGATGCGCTCTTTTGCTCGATGCAAAAACTGAAACTGCTCTGTGAGAGCGGCTGTTGCGATTTCCGCAGCAGCAGATGGTGTGGGGGCACGTACATCAGCAACAAAATCACAGATCGTAACATCCGTTTCGTGGCCAACGGCAGAAATCACAGGGATCTCCGAATGGACAATTGCATCTGCAACGCACTCCTCATTAAAGGCCCAAAGGTCTTCTAAACTTCCACCGCCGCGTCCTACAATGAGGACATCTGCGAAACGGTGTTGATGAAAGAATGTGATCGCGCGGGCAATTTCTTCTGCTGCCCCTTCTCCCTGAACTTTTACTGGATATAAAATGAGGTGAAATCGAGAAAAACGACGGGTCAAAACGTGAAGAATGTCTTGAATGACAGCTCCAGTGGGAGAAGTGACAACGCCTATGGTTTTTGGCACCATGGGGAGCTTTTTTTTTCGACTTGCATCGAACCAACCTAGGCGCGCGAGCTTTTCTTTTCGAGCTTGAAATTGTAGAAGTAGTTCCCCTACACCCAGAAAAGCAATTTCTCTGATGATGATTTGATATCCTCCACGTGGAGGATAGACACTGAGCTCTCCCTTTGCAATGATTTGGTCGCCATCTTTGGGCATGCGTGTGAGCTTCAGGGCATTTCCTCGGAAGAGTACAGATGAAATTTGAGCTTGCGCGTCCTTCAAAGTGAAGTAAAGATGGCCGGACGCTTGCGCTTTGAAATTGCTAATTTCTCCCTGTACGCTCACGAGGGGGAAGCGCGATTCCAGTTGTTCTTTGATGAGGGAAGTCAGTTGCGAGACTGTGAAGACGGGGTCTGACATATTCAATTTTCAATGCGCATTTGATTTGTCTTTGATTTCTGCTATCATGAGTGGTGGGTATGATTATCGGCAATTGGAAAATGTACAAAACGGGCTCGGAAGCTAAGGGGTTTATCAAAGAACTTGTGAAGAAGGAGCTTCCAGCTGCCGCCCGCGTGCATTTAGCCGTGCCTTATCCTGCGATAGAGAGTGCCGTGCAAGTAGCAGCTGGATCGCAGATCGCAATCGGCGCACAGAATATGCACGATGCGCAAGAGGGAGCCTACACAGGAGAAGTTTCAGCGCGCATGTTGAAAGAATGTGGTGCCACGTTCGTTTTACTGGGCCATTCGGAGAGGAGGCGTCTCTTTGGGGAGTCTGATGCATTTATCAATCGCAAAGTCCATCGGGCGTTAGAAGAGGGGTTGACGCCTATCCTTTGTGTGGGAGAAAGCGCAAAAGAGAGATCTCAAGAAAAGACATACATGGTTTTAGAGAAGCAACTAGAAAAAAGTTTGTTTGGAGTCAAGGCAGATGCGTATAGCAAACTCATCATTGCCTATGAGCCAGTTTGGGCGATTGGAACGGGGCAGCATGCAACACCGGATCAAGCGCAAGATGCCCATCGTTGGATTCGAAATTGGCTTGCAAAGCATGCGCTTGAGCAGCCGCCCATTCTTTATGGTGGATCTGTAAAATTCGGTAATGCTAAACTTTTACTACAAGAAAAAGATGTAGATGGGCTTCTCGTGGGAGGAGCTTCACTCAATGTTGAGACTTTTTTCCCTATCATCCAGGAAGGTTTGGCAAACAGATGAGCATTCTTTTTATTCTTTCGATCTTCCTTTTTCTTCTCCTTTGTGGCATGCTTTGCCTTATTGTTCTCATACAAGAGAGCAAGAGCTTAGGATTGGGAGCTTCTTTTGGAGGAGAACCCGGTGAATCGCTCTTTGGAACTTCTACCGCAGCAGTACTGAAGAAAATCACTGCATGGCTTGCTTGCATCTTTGCCATTTCCTCCATATTCCTCTCCGTCTGGACAAGCCACGTATCTCGTACGGAACAAGAGCTTCTTAAACATATAGAACCCCCTTCCTCATGAGATTGCCCATTCGCATTTATGGTGATCCGGTTCTTCGCGAGCATTGTAAGGAGATCACAGAAATTACCGAAGAAATTCGTCAACTTGCACGTGATATGATCGACACGATGGATGTCGACGGTCGTGGTATTGGCTTAGCAGCTTCGCAAGTAGGCGTTCCCCTCCGTCTTTTTGTACTGCGCAATTACATTCGCAATGAGGAAGGAAGAGTAACCCTTTCTGCTCCGAAGGTTTTTATCAATCCGAAGATAACTGTACGCGGAGAAGAACTTGTTGTGGATGAGGAGGGGTGTTTATCTGTGCCCGGAGTTCGCGTGCAAATTGCGCGCCCTACTCGCATTGTGATTGAGGCGCTAGATCTCGATGGACAACCTTTAAAAGAAGAGGTAGAGGGAATGAATGCCCGCGTGCGCATGCATGAAAATGACCACCTCAATGGTGTGCTCATCGTTGATCGAGCTGACTCTAAACAGCGCCATCACATGAAACCGCAGCTTCGCGATTTAAAGCGAAGATCTAAAAAAGGCGATACGGTTTAGAGGCCACTTATACACGCGATCATCGCGAATAAAAAAAGAGATGTTTTTCGTTAAAATTTTACTTCAGACGAGCTTGGGATAGCTTGCCCAGCACTTGAACCTATCCATGTTAATAACGTAACTTCAGAGTGCGATGTGCGCTATCTATTTGGTCTAATGAAGAAATGCAACAGTTGAGATCTTTGAGTAAACCTGTAGAGATGTCGTAGACCCATCCATGAATGTTCAAATCTATTCCGCGGGCCCAAGCATTTTGCACAATCGTTGTGTGACAGATGTTCATCACTTGGTAAAGAACATTGAGTTCAGCAAGACGTTGATACTTCTCTTCTTGATGAGGTAATGCATCGAGTACCTCTTTTTCTCGCATGGCAATATCTCGTATGTAGCGCAGCCAGTTGTCAACGAGGCCGAGTTGTTCTGTTTGCATGGCAGCGAAGATTCCACCACATCCGTAATGGCCACATACAATGATCTCTTGAATGTGCAAATAATCGATGGCAAATTGAAGGACGGAGAGGCAATTGAAATCTGTGTGGGGAAAGAGATTGGCGACATTTCTATGTACAAAGATTTCTCCTGGTTCCAACCCCAAGACTTCGTTTGCCGGGATGCGACTATCTGCGCATCCAATCCAGAGATACTTTGGCACTTGTTGTTTTGCAAGTTGTTGAAAATAGGAAGGATCCTTGGCAGTCTTGGTTGCAGCCCATTTGCGGTTTTTTTCGAAGAGATGCTCTAGTGTTTTCATTTTGTCAGGTTCATTGACCATGTAAGGCGGTTATCATTCGGTTGTCGCTCATATCCAAGGGTAAGCCGCCAGGAACAAGTTAAAAGGTATCCCATGTCGATTTTTAATGCATAGTAGCTTGGTTCATCTTTTCTTCCCCATCCTTGGCGAAGCTGAGCAAGACAAGTCCATTTGGGTCCCATGCGCAAAAAGAGTTTTGTTAGGAGAATGTTGCGTTTATCGGAAATAGGAGAGTTTGTAAGGGATGAAAAAGTCCGGGAAACATCCATGATAAAACTCTCATAATTTGCCTTGCGCCAGTAATAACGGCTGCGATGGCGATATTCAAAGGTAAATGCCACGTCTTCATTGACGGTGAATTCTGAGAGAAAGGTAATGTAGTCCCAGACGCGTTTTTCTTCATCCCAAGAGATACCAATCTTGTTAAAACACCATGGTCTACGGAGACCGATGTCAAAGTAGTAGCGAGGGAGAGTTAGCCGAAATGCTTTGTGGCCAAAAAATGCATAGGTATAAAGGTCTGCATAGAGGGTGGGGGTAGCAGATTTGAAAAACAACGTATTGCGCAATCCAAATCGAAGCTGATTGAGCGAGTGATACCCATCCTCAATGTTGAAAATGTAGTATTTGTCGATATCCACGGTGGGCTTGGTAAGTCCTTGAAAGTGGAGGTAGGGTTCCAAAAGGTGCGTTCCAAGGGCGAATGTTTTGCGGAGCTTTGTTTGTGCGATGCAGTTATAGGAGATAATTCCTTGGACAACGCTATGATGTTCGGGGCTATTACTGTAAAAAATTCCAATGACTCCTAGGGAAGGGGTAAGCGTCCACCCAGGAAGAGAAAAGGGTCGATAAAGTGTGTTACGTGTTTCGAGGCGAATGGCACGAGTAGATGGAGAAAGTCCCAGGGCTCGGAGACCCGCATCTATTTGAGGAGAATAGACGTAATCGAGAAAGCCCATTTTTAGAGTGTTCGTCGAAAGAATATCTGAAGCACCTAAACGCAATGTGCGCGAGCGGAATACAAATAGAGGAAGTTCTTGGTTGGTAGTTTCAAAATGATTTACGCGAGGATGGATATGAAAACTCGCATATGCATTGTCAAAGTGGTGGGCAATCCATAGGCGTGTCCGTTTTTGCGTATTAATGACAAAGTCTTTGTTGTGAAAATCGTCGATCATGCGAATGTCTGTAAATTTGTCCCATGAAACGAGTCCAAAGGAGCGGCCATCGTCACTTTTCGCTTCGAGAAGACCTTGAAGGCGGAAGCGATTCGGCTTTTTCTCATCTGGGACGATTTTGTCATGTGCAGCATAGCTTCTTGTCACAAATTTGAGATTTCTTTTAGGAGAATAGTATTCTGTTTCGATGGCTCCCCCAGGGCCTCGAGATAAGCGATAATCCAAGCGCAGAAAGAGGGCGAGTTCTCTCCATGAGAGAAGCTGATAGCGCATCGTAATGCGCGGGCCAAGTTTTTGATCCCAAACTACTCTATAGCGGATGGGTGTTTTGTCATAGAAGTTCAAATCTGCTTTGAATCCTGGCACCCAAAAGATCGGAACGCGAAAGACGTGAAAACGAATATTGTTCGCAGAAAAGATGCGATCTTTTGAAACCAAGGCCTCCTTTGCTTGAATATCCCAGGCCCGCTCTGTACCTTCTCATAAATGATGCCATGAA
>JAKAAD010000044.1 GCA_021802305.1 bacterium | reverse complement strand
AATAATTGCTCAAGAGATTAAAGAGAATAAGCGATATCAGGGAACTTCTGGATATACGATTTCAGAAGTAGCAGAAGCCGTTGCGCGCGATCATGGAAAAATTGATATCCTTGTGCACTCTCTTGCCAATGCACCTGAAGTAAAAAAACCTCTCCTCGAAACGTCTAGGCATGGGTATCTCTCTGCACAGAGCTCTTCGAGCTATTCCTTTGTTTCCCTTTTAGCCCATTTTGGACCCCACTTGCAAGAAGGTGGAGCTGCGCTCACACTGACATACATTGCTTCTGAACGGGCTATTCCCGGATATGGCGGAGGCATGGGCTCTGCGAAAGCCTCTTTAGAGAGCGATACTCGCACGCTTGCGTGGGAAGCGGGACGCAAATGGGGTATACGCGTAAATGCTATTTCGGCGGGTCCTCTTCGAAGTCGCGCTGCACGTGCCATTGGATTCATCGATAGTATGGTTGCTTATTCCAAAGCAAATGCTCCTCTCGTAAAGGAATTGAATGCAGAAGAAATCGGCGCTTCCGCGTGTTTTCTTCTTTCTCCTCTTGCTTCTGCCATTACCGGTGTTACGCTCTTTGTCGACAATGGGTTGCATGCCATGGGCATTGCTTCAGATAGTGCTGCCTTGCAACTGAAGGAACAACCTGCAGCCGCAACGCCAAAGTAAGTTTCCCCTGAAGTTGCAAGAAATCGCTTTCCAATTCAAACTACAAATATGAATCGCCTCTTGTGCTCTGTTCTCTCTTTTTTCCTTCTCTTTAGTGTGCATTCCTTACCTGCTCAAGAACATACAGATGCAACAAGCATTCCTAAAAACGAACTCATGCATTCCCTTACTTCTTCTCATGAGGGAGAATCTACGGAGAACTATTTTTGGCGCATGATTCTTACTCTTGTTGGGATTGTCATCTTGCTCTTCCTTACGCTTTGGCTTTTTCGTCGCATTGGTCGCGGCGGATTGCGAGGAAAATCTGGAAATGGGACATCGATCAAAGTGATCGAACGGCGTGGCTTAAGTCAAAAATCGGCTTTGTATCTCGTTGAAATCGACAATAAGCGCGTACTTATTGCAGAATCGCAAATCAATATCAGACCGCTTACAACCTTCGAATCGCACATCGATCCTCATTTACATGAGAAATAAAAATTCGCAAATAATTGCTTGTACATCTTCTAAATGCTTGTGCGAATGTGCAAATGTGACAAATTGCGCCTCGTAAGGACTAGGAGAAAAATAGATCCCACGCTCAAATAGATAGGTGTAGAAAGCACGAAACATTCCTTTGTCTATAGTGGAAACCTCTTTCCATCCACGCACAGAGCGTATTCCAAAAAAGAACGAAAACATCGATCCAAATGCATGAATGACAATGGGAAGGTCGCGATCTGCAACGACTTCACGCATCGGCTTCAGAAAAGATTCTGTTGCCTCAAGAAGTTCGGAATACGATCTCTTTTCCTCGAGAATGTTAAGCGTTTCTAATCCTGCAATCATTCCGATCGGATGTCCCGCAAATGTTCCTGCTTGATAAATATCGCCAAACGGTGCGAGTTGATCCATGTACTCGCGCTTACCGCCAAACGCAGCAACGGGCAGCCCCCCTCCAATGATTTTTCCTAAACAAGTGAGATCGGGAATGATTCCACATTGAGAAGAAACTCCTCCTAGCGAGGAACGATATCCCGTAACAATTTCATCAAAAATGAGAAGCGCCCCTAATCGCGTTGTCTCTTCTCTCAACATTTCGAGAAATCCCGGTTCTGCAGCAATGACTCCCATGTTGGCAGAAACAGGCTCTACAATCACTGCGGCAAGATCCGTTTGCATGCGTAGAAAAGTGCGGCATGTTTCTATTTCATTAAAGGGCAAAGAAACTGTTTGGCACACATGCTCTTTTTCAATGCCTGAAGCAATGGACGCGGCACCCGACCCTGCGGCAACGAGAAGAGCATCGCTATGACCGTGATATTGTCCATCGAATTTGACGATGAGCGAGCGCTCCGTGACTCTTCTCGCAATGCGAATTGCTGACATCGTTGCTTCTGTACCTGTCACAACAAATCGAATTTTTTCACACGAGGGAAAATGCGAAAGAATCTTTTCGCCTAAGAGAATTTCATGCATGGAAGTGGTTCCAAATGCCATGCCATGCGGAAGCTGTTCTGCAATGCGTTGCGCAACTTTTTTGTTCGCATGGCCCAGCATCAATGCGCCCCAAAAACTACAAAAATCGATATATTGATTGCCCTCTTCATCCCACAGCATATCCTCTTTCCCCTCTCTTGCAATGAGCGGCAGCATCTCTACATTTTTAAATGCTCGAACCGGTGAATTCACCCCTCCTGGAAAGACTTTGCATGCACGTGCATATATTTGTGCGCTGTTTACTCTATTTTGTGTAGCTGTGTTCATTGCTTTTTTCCTTGCATTTCGTTTGAAAAAATATCACAAATCTACTATGTTCATAGCGTAAATCAACTCATGGAGTAAAGAAATGAACATCGGCCACCATCCTGCAGTAGCGTGTTTACAAATGCATAGCACCGCTTTTGATCACTGCGAAACAAACATACACCATCTTCTTGCGAAACTTGAATTGCAAAACAAAACAAATAAGGATCTCACCCATCTCATCACAAAACTTACACACGCACGCGCAGCAGGGAAAGCGGACTTCACCCAAGATCCTGAAACCTTTCAAGCGATCGAAGCAATTTACAAAGAATTCCCTGAGGCCTTCAATAATCATCTTACTTTTCAATGGAAAAACTCCAACGAAATCGATGCCGTTTTACAAGCGCTTGATGCACAAGTGAAAATACATGCCGATGGCATCAATCAAACGACACTTCTTCTCAATATGCGTTATGAAGAGCGCGTGAAATACACAGATTGTGCATTAAAAACCTTAGAGATTTGCAATCGCTTTATTGAATCTATTTTGAACAGGATGATTCCTCGATGATACGCAGTGAATATCGCTATTTGAACGCTGCAGGCGGATCCCGTGATGTTCTGATGGAATTAATGGAGGCGCGTTCCACGCGTCTTAACCAAGGTCATCAGCAAACAAAGGCTCTCATGGTGCAATTGCATGCACACATGAAGAGTGATTCCTACTACAGTCGATTGAGCGACCTTTGGACGTACGTGCATAAAGTAGCCGGAGTGCTTTTTTCTGGACAGGTGATACAAACGGGGCTTTCATTGCTTGCGGGAGAACATATCGTGAAAGGCGGCCTCCTCATCGCAGGAGGCATTGTTCATGTCGCAAATACGTGCTTTAGCGATCACGGGATTTGGGAATGGGCTGCCGGAAAAGCACATGCAGGCAAAGAACATCTCCAACTTGCTACGTTATTTTCTTCTGTTGCATCGGGAATTGCCTTTTTCTATTCTTTGTACCTGCAAGATGCTGCACAACGAAGGGGAAAAGCGTTGGAACTTCTTTTCAATGCAATCTCTTCTTTAGATGTAGTTGCACAACTCGGTCAAGGTAGGACCACCTATATGCGCACAGAAGCAAATCGCGAAAAACGGCGCATACAAGCAGCTCTTTCTGTGTTGCAACATGCACATAAAATCATGCAAGGACTCGTTATGCAAGCTGGTAAAGCTTGCCAAACGAACAATCATCTTTCTCAACAAATGCTTGCGCTCGTCACGCGCCCCAAACAATGAGGTATCTATGTCGAATACTTTAGAAAAAATTACACTACAACTTTTTGTAGCTACAAAATCTTTGCATGCCCTAGATAATGCTCTGCAAAAAAGAATGCGCGAAGATCAGGAAAAAGTGCACGAAATTGTTCAAAAACAGATTTCCTATTGGGAATTAGGCGTTACGGGATTGTGCACCACGGTGGGAGCGACTTCTTCTCTTATCGGCATACAGGCAACACAACATAAAGAACTATGCGCAGGTATAGCAACAATATGTACTCAAACACAAAATTTTGCCGCCGGCTATTTTCGACAGAAAAATATAGAACCTGAATTCAAACGATCTCTTCTAGAAAAAAACACTTCGATGGCGTTAGAAGCGACAAGGTTGCTTCAGCAGCAAAAAGAGCAATTTCTTTCGTTATTGCAAAGCATGATGCAAACAGCTGCGCGAACTTAACGTGTTTTGGGGATTGCGATGGGCTGCTCCCGCCGTATCCAATAATCCATTCCGTAATCGTAGGAAATTTGCTCTCCCGGGGAAATAGGTTGGCTCGTATGTACGATGATCCGCGAACGCCCCTGATGCCACGCTGAAGCGGTTTCAGCATTTGGGTTGCATCCATGATTGATAAAGCGAACGTGATTCCCATATCTGCGTGCATCGATCACATAGGGGGTTCCAAGGCCCTCGGCAATAAAGTACTCAAAAAGATAGGGATTTTTTAGCGCTCCAAATAGTGGGCGTAAGCGGACAACTCCAGCATACTCCCCTATGTAAGAAAACGAGGGAAGCGATTGTTCTGCAAAAAGGCCATACCCTAAACGATCATCAATCCAAGAAATTGCTAAATGAGGAAATCTTTCTTTTCCTAATTCTTTGGCAAAGTAATGGCCTAACCATTTTTGTCTCGGATGCACCCATTTAGAGTAGTGTGCGATTCGATGTGACACTGCACTACGCCAGCGCGTCAAGCGCGAACTAAAGATGATTTCATTTAACCACTCGATTGCAAAGAAAGATTTCACATTTTCTGCTGTGCAAAGGAGACTCTTTCCTCCTCCTTTGGGATAAATCGTGATGGGCATTCACATATCAATATACTCAAAATGATTCAAAAATCGAGAACTGATATGAAGGAGGTAGTATGGCTCTGCAACAACAAATCACATTGATCCGTCACGGTACGACAGAATGGTCGCAAAATGGCCGCCATACGAGTCATACGGATCTTCCCTTGCTCCCGCAAGGAATCGATGAGTCAGAAAAGTTAAAAAGGCGCTTGGAACATATGCACTTTGATCACGTGCTGTGCAGCTCCATGCAACGCGCACAAAAGACCTGTGAAATCGCGGGGCTACTCGATCGCGCTGTCATCGACAAAGACTGCGTAGAATGGCAATATGGCGCATATGAAGGACTGACTAAAAAAGAAATCGCAAAACAAAATCCCCACTGGGATCTCTTCCTTCAAGGTGCGCCGGGCGGAGAGAGCGTGGAAAGAGCGACAGAGCGCATTGAACGCGTCATCAAGCATTTGCAATCCTTAAACGGCCATATTGTCCTTTTTGCCCATGCGCACTTTTTGCGTCTTTTCATGATTCGCTGGATAGATCTCGCACCTTCTTTTGGGCGATTTTTTCTCCTATCTCCCGCCTCTATTTCACAGCTTACCATCAAAGAAGGCGTTCGAGTCGTTTCTTTTTGGAATGATACGAGTCATCTGCTATAATTCCCCCTGTTGGTGTACGAAAAGTGCTCCATATGATATACCCCATTTTTAAAGATTATTCGCTAGATAAAATGTCAGTTGCTTGGGTTTTTCTTCTTTTAGCAGGCTTTTTTGAGATTTGCTTTACGATTGCGCTCAAATTCAGCCAAGGATTTACGAAAGTGATGCCGAGTCTCATCACTGTGCTTTTTATCGTCTTGAGTTTTTTCTCTGTTGCACAGGCTATGAAAAGCATTCCTATCGGTACGGCATATGCAGTATGGGCAGGAATTGGTGCTGCAGGAACTGTTACCTGTGGAATAATTTTCTTTGGCGATTCCTATCACATTTTGCGCCTCGTCGCGATTTTGCTCATTGTCGTTGGCATTGTAGGACTAAAACTCGCCCACGCTGAATAAGGGACTCTACATGGTATAAGAATGCAATATGCGATTTTTCAATGCCGAATCTATCCTATCTACATCCTCAATACAAATGAGAATTTCTTCATCCTTTCTTTCCTCGCTTAAACGGTAGAGCATGTATAGGCTGCTCGCCCTCAACGGGAAGAGATCTGCTCCTTTGGGTAAAGGAAGAGAAAACGATTCAGAAAGCACCATGCAGCGAAGCAATTGTTTCTGTTGAAGGTAGGAGCAAAGCGATGCTTCGCTGTGGAAAAGTCGAATGGGCGTCTTTGGAGCATAATGACGATATTTCATCCCTGGGGAAAGCGGCTTGCCTTGCATATGTTCACCTGCAATTTCTATTTTTTCTCCTAAGATTTGTTCAATTCGCTCGCGAGAACACCCCCCTGGTCGAAGCAACAGTGGTTGCGCATGAACAAGAGAGAGCACCGTAGATTCAATCCCCAGTTCTGTTCTCCCCCCCATCACTACCCCTGCAATTTTTCCTTCAAAATCGCAAATCACATGGTCAGCCATGGTTGCGCTTGGTCTTCCGGAGAGATTCGCGGAGGGGGCAACTAAGGGTTGACCCACAAGATCGATCAAGGTATGTGCTACCGGATGATTGGGCATTCGGATAGCTACTGTTTCCCCTCCCCCCGTCGCTTCCCGAGGAACGCGGGGGTGTTTGCGTAGAACCAATGTAAGCGGCCCGGGGAAGACCTCCTTTGCCAAGCGATAAAATAGGGAGGGGATTTCCACGGCCAGTTCTTCCACCTGCGTAATCGAAGAGATATGTACAATCAAAGGATTATCTGCCGGTCTCCCCTTCGCAATAAAAAGAGATCGCACCGCATTGGGATCAAAGAGCATAGCCCCTAGTCCGTATACCGTTTCCGTCGGAAATGCGACCAGTCGCCCCTCCTTAAGAAATTGAGCTGCTACGTCGAGTCGATTCAAAGGAATTCTTTCCATCAAAAACATCCTCACAAGTATATACTGAAATGGATTTGGCATTAAATCAAAGAAAGATTAGGCTAGAAAATATGTCTAGTTTTATTGTGTATCTTTATGGGTTTCTTATTCTCATTGGAGGGATCATGGGTCATTGGAAAGCTGGAAGCAAGGCGTCCCTGATCACTAGTGTGGTGAGTGCCTTTTTTCTCTTTCTTTCAGCGATTGCCATGCAAAAAAGAAAGCGATGGGGGTGGATGATTGCTTTCATCACAATGCTCTCCTTGGATCTCTTCTTTCTCTATCGCACTTACCTCACTATGAAATTCTTTCCTTCGGGCATGATGGCAGTGATTAGCGCCTTTGCAGCAACCTGCTTATGGCTTCTCAGACATCGCTTTTTCAAGCAGCTTTCTTCCACTCAGCTCGTGGAAGAGGAAACTTGAGCAAGTTTTCAAACGTTTTCAGAATTTCCTTCAGCGTATCATAGGACGGGCCTTTCAAATTCGGATCATCATTGTAGTACTTCCATTGATGATTCCAATGGACCCATGTAAGATCGTGAATTCCCCCATCTAGACCAACATAGGTCGCTGTGATGCACGTCACCGGCATTTTTAATCGATATCCCAGCTCTTTTTTCTAGTAGAATTGTATAACGATCGCGCCGTAAAAGGTAGGTCCCCGCAGGAGTGTCCTGGAGAACTCGTTCCGCATCATATCGATCCAAAGAGTGCCAAGAACGCTGGAGTGGATTCATTTCTTCTAGAGAGGGCTCTTCTTCCACCTGTAAGTGAGCAAGGATATGGATTTTTACGCGCAAGGTACTATCAGGTCCTTGTAACAACTCTGCTTCTCGATTTATGACCCCTATTGTCTTTTGAAGACAAGCAAATGCCTGAGGAGAAAGGCCTTTTTCGGAAAGGGGTTCTTTTCCAGAGGCTTCCTTTACTTCAAAAAAAATAGAGAATTTTTTAAGGTCGATATGATCGCAAATAAGACATTTCTTCCAGGATCCTTCGTCAACTTCACCCACCCCAGAAAGCTCGGGGAAAAGAAGCCTTCCGGAGCTCCGGTGAAGATAGGCTTTGTACAGCCCTTCTTGTAAAGGGGAATCTGACTTAACTAGCTCTTTTTCAACGGATTGCAGTAATAATCCTAGCTGCTGAAGATTAAAAATGATATTTTTGTCCTTGAGATAAATATGCATGCTCTTTACTTATACTAAAATTTAAGTTATTTTATTTACAATTTTTTTGTTTAAAAATATAAAATATGTTAATATATATATATATTATAACGTAACTACTAAAGGT
>JAKAAD010000043.1 GCA_021802305.1 bacterium | reverse complement strand
AGCGATGGGTCGAAGGAGTGATCATGTGCATTTGTGGAAAAAGTCCCGGTAAGAGAAATACATCGCGCCAGCGGGCATTATCTACAATCAAAATGGAGTGTTCTACCGATGCAAGGGTTGCTTTTGCCGGAGGGTGGAAACGGAGCAAGCGGAATAAAAATTTGGAAGATAAAAAGGAGAAAAAGTAGTCAGACAAACGAAACATGAGGATAAAGGCGGCGATGATGGAGAAGAATCCGATGATGGTAAAGTTTCCCGATGCAGAGAGAGTAAATACATCGCTAAAGAAGTAGAGACAGGCAGAAGCACCGAGGATCCAAACAAATCCCAAGAAATTAGTGGCGCCGATCATTTGTCCTCGAATTTGGTCGCCGCTCATGACCTGAATGTAGGAATCGAGGGGAACAATGTACATTCCACCAAAGACTCCCATGACAAAGAGAAGGGTGGCCGATGCTCCTACGCTAAAGGCAAAGGCATCGAGGAGCCAAAAAGTGATGCCCATGAAAGCACTCGCAATGCACGATAGGCCAATTTCGATGCGCGTTCTCGAAATGCGGCCTGCGATGAGGGCTCCTACTGCTATTCCAAAAGCCGTAAGTAAAAAGAAATACCCCCCTGCGATTTCAGAAAAACCTAGAGATTGCATGACAAAGGGGATGACGTTGAGTTGAGTGTATCCACCTATGAAAAGAAAAAAGGCATCTCCGTTGATGACGGGAAAAAGGTGGGGAATCTTGCGACTCGTTTTTAACGTGCGAAAGATTTCGCGAAAGAAAAAGAGATGAAAGCGCTTTTCCGTGTGTTGTGGTTTCGTGTACTTAATGCCAAAGGCAGCAATGAGCCCAATAAATGCGATGAGAGAAGTAATGCCTCCGATGAGGGGGTAATTGCGGTGCGTAGCTTCTGTAAAGAGCGAAGCAAAGAATGTTCCAAGAATGATGGATAAATAGGTAGTCCCCGAGATGATTCCATTCGAGCGAGAAACTTTTTCCCTTGGGACGAGCTCGGGAATAATGCCGTACTTGGACGGACTAAAAATGGCATCTCTCGTTGCCATAAAAAAAAGAATTAAATAGGTTGCCCATGTATGCCTCGCCACAAACACAAAGATGGCAGCGATCATTAATGCAAGCTCGACGAATTTCATCAGAATCACAAGTCGTTGCTTGGAAAAGCGATCTGCAAGAACGCCTGCCCAAGAAGAAAAGAGGAGGAAGGGCACAACATAGGTAGCGCCTGCAAAGGAGAGGATGAATGTCGTTTGCGATTTTCCGAGAATGTCGATCAGCATGTAGGCCATGACAAAGCGATAAATATTGTCATTGATCACAGCTAAGCTTTGCGTGATGTTGAGAAAGGCAATCGAATGACGTTCGCGAAAGGACATCTTGGTATACCATATCAAATATGGACAATGTGAGCGATCACCCATGCACGATTGTATGTAGCAATTCCACAGAAGAGCTTGCGAAGATTCTAGAAAAACGCGTCGGGGAAAGGAGCGACGTAGTAGTACCCTCAGCGCTTTTAAAAAATTTTCTTTTGGAGCGCATTCCTCATGACAATGTGCGCATTCGCACTTTGCAAGAATTCCTCAGAATAGATCAGGTACTGCTTGCGCTTACGTGCGAAGCAGCATGGAGGAAGAACCCAAATAGATGCAAAGACCCCCGTTTTGTTTCTTATCTATCTCCTCAGGACGCGGTTCTTTTTACGCAAAGAGTCTCTTCACTCAGCGAAGAGCTTGCTCGGACTGCAATCTTGACCAAAGGAATTTTGGGAGAGGTCAGGAAAGGATATCTTGCATCGTTTTGCTTGGAACCATTGGATGTACGAGCACTCAATGCGGCACATTCTATCCATGTTTTTGGATTCTCTTACATCCCACCATTTCTTCTCGATCTCCTTGTGCGCAAGGGGGCAACATTGTATCAATGGTCGCCCTGCATGCATTTTTGGGAAGACGTCTCTGAAGAAGGGCATCCTTTGCTTGCACGGTGGGGAAGGCTTTCTCGCATGTTTTTAAAAGCGCTAGACGGCTTTCCTTCAATCAGCGAGGAGGCCTATCTCTTCCCGGAAGGAACTTCTGCACTTCAACGGTTGCAATCTGAAATTTTGCACCTCGCACAATATCCAAAAACTCCTGACGCATCGGTACAATGGATCTCTGCTCCATCCCTGTGGGAAGAAATAGAGTGCGTACGAACTTCTTTAGAAGAGGCTTTTTTAAAAAATCCATCACTTTTGCCGAGTGATGTTTTGGTGGTTGCTCCGGAGATTTCTGTGTATGCTCCATTCATTCAAATGGTGTTTCGCACATCGAATATTCCCGTGCGCATAGAAGGAATGGCAAATGAGCGAACCTTTTCGTTGCCTAATGGGGAAGGAGAAAAGACTCTTCTCGAATGGTGGAATCTAGTGGTGCAAAGTACGGGAGTAAGAAATTGCGAAGAAGAGCGTTGTTTAGAGAAAGTCAAGGAGTGGTCCGAAAAGTTTCCAGAGCAACGCTTTCCTTTTTCTACCATGAAACGACTCATCGATGCAGCGTTTGCAGAAAAGACTTCTTCCTGGACAAATAGCGACAAACCCTCTGTCTGTTTTGCTTCTTTATCTCCAGGATGTGCTATTCCTAAAGAGCTCATTTGGATCATGGGGGTAGACGATCTTCATTTTCCGCGAAAAGAGAGCATTCCTGCGTTCTTTGAAGGAAAAAGGGAAGCAGTGCCTACCAAAGCAGATGAAGATCGCGCTCTCTTGCTAGAGCTTCACTTTGCAGCAAAAGATCGCCTTATTCTTAGCTATGTCAAAAGCGAAAACCAAGGAATAGCACCCGATGTATTCGTGATGTGCAAACTGTTGGGCCTTTCGGAAACGAGCTATACCCGTTCCTTCTCTTTACAGGCGCATGAGAGTGGACCCCTTGTAAGAGATTTTTTTGTGTCTTGTACTCCTCCTAAAAAGGATTGTTTCTCCATTTCAGCGGTAAAAAAGAGCTTTTCTCATCCCCTTGCCTTTTATTTTCAACAAGTATTGGGCATCTACCTCGAGGAAGAGCCCGAAGATCCTCCATGGGCTCTTTCTGCGCTTGAGCGATTCAAGCTGCGTGCAAAAGCGCTTCGCTCACCTGTAGATGCCCTCATTGCAGAAAAAAGAGCATCTGCAAAATGGCCTCCAGGACTCTTTGGAGAAGCACAAGAAAGAGCAATTTTACGCGATTGCAAAAAACAGCGAGAACATCTCTCTGCATGGAACATGGATGAAAGAGAAATTTTTTCTGTCGTATTTTCAAAGGAATGCACGAGAGCAGAGCGCAAGGAAACGAGAGATTGGGTTATGCCGGCAATACGGAAGAAAGGAAAAACAGTTGTGGGGACCCTTGAGGGGTGTACAGCTAGCGGACTATTGGTGCATGCGCAAAAGAGGAGCTCTTCTTTTCTTGCCCAACTTCCTCTCTTTCTCGCATATTGTGAGTTAGAAAAAGAGATGCCTGTAAAGAAGCAACTTCTTTTTTTAAAAGATGGAAAGTCGATGCAGATGGCTTACGATTCTTCGTTATGGGATGGAGTTTTTGCATATATAGATATATGCTTGCATGCGCCCTCTTTTTTTCTCCCCGAACTTGCTCCCTTTCTCGATAATGAAGAGGAATACGTCCAACGATGGAAGCGATGGGAGACGAGTCAGGAATTTGGATATGAAGATCCCTACATTCGGTGGATGAAAAAAAATGGGATAGAGAGAGATGTAAGGGATTGGCTTCGAATGCATGCAAAAGAGACACAATTATTGCTACAACCCTTCCTTGAATGTGGAATATTTTAGATAGAGACCTCGACGTAAGAGGACATCATTTTTTAGAAGCATCGGCAGGGACAGGAAAAACATTTGCCATTGAACATCTCGTCACGCGTTTGTTCATCGAGCATGAATATTTGCCCAAAGAGCTCGTCGTAATGACCTTTACGCGCATAGCAGCGCGTGAGCTCAAAGAGCGCATTTTTGCAAATTGCTCCAATATATGTGAGCAACTGATGCAAGGAGAAAGCGAGTTTCCCTATGTGCAAAAAATCGTAGAAGAAGGGAAGGCGCACATGGCAATACAACGGATAAAACGGGCTCTTGCTCGCTTTGAAGGTGCATGTATAACAACAATTCATAGTTTTTGTGCGCGCACTCTTCGCGAACATGCATTGGAGTGCCGCGTTCTTTTTTCTCTGGGAGAAACAGAGGAAGAGGTATGGATGGAGGTCGTTCAAGATGGTCTTCGCGAATGTTTACTTGCATTGCATGCCCCTCGCTATTCGGCAACGCAATTAGAACGTGTACGGGCAGCATATGGACCTAGCGATGAAGATTTCTTGGAGGTACTGGCAAAGCTCTATGGAACAGATGCGGATATTCCGGAATTTCCTACCTTTCAAGAGCTTCACGAGAGTGTACAAACGTTTCTTCGTTCATGTGGTTGCGTGCAAAAAGAAACATTTCTCGCAGATTTTTTAGCACTTGCACAGCTTTATAGACAGATGGATCTGCCGGCATATGCGAATCAAGCAGAGCGTTTGGGAATAGCACTCGAAAAAAAGGAGTGTTCTTTGGAGGAATTTGCAGAATGGCTGGGCGAAAAAAATTGGTTTTTTTCCAAATGGACTCCTCTATTTCACAAAAAGAGAGCAGGGGAAGATCCTTTGTTGCACTACCCTATCTTATGGCAAGAGCTAAGAGAAAAACTCTACCCTTTGATTGTACAAGGAAGTGATCCAAAGCGCATTGCGCTTCGCATCGCAAAAGATGCTCGCTTGCATATCGAACGCATGCAAGAAGTGCAAGGAGTCTTTTCCCCTGATCGCATGATGCAGGTGCTTCTTGATGCCCTGTCTCGCGAAGGCATCTCCTCCATCCTTCGAAAACAGATACGCGCAGCAATTATAGATGAATTCCAAGATACCGATGCAGTGCAATGGGAGATCGTAAAGCGATTGTTTCTGGATTGTGAGACGCTTTATTTGGTGGGAGATCCAAAGCAATCGATCTATGCATTTAGAAATGCAGATGTATATACCTATCTTTCTGCGAAAAAAACTTTGGGAGACGATGCTCTAAGAGTTCTTTCCACAAATTTCCGCGCGACACCAGCACTCGTGTCTGCATTGAATGCGCTCTTTTCTCCGGTTCAAAAAGAAGGAGGATTTTTTCTTCCTAAGAGCCAAGAAAGACTTTCTCTTTTTCCTGTGAAGGCTGGAAGGCAGGCTGTAGAAGAAAAATGCAACGCAATTCATTTTTTTTGCGCTCGGGGAACAAGTGCAAAAACAAAAGTTTGGCCAACACAAGAAATCGAACAAGGCATTCTTTTCCCATTTCTCATCGATCAAGTGAAGGAGATCATAAGAAAACGAGCAGTACCCCTACAAGAGATTGCCGTTTTGGTAAAAGATCGGCATCAAGCACAAAAAGTATTGGAACAATTCTTTGTAGCTGGAATCCCCGCTCATTTTAGGAGGGGTTCTCGTTTAGGAACATCCAGGGGGCTGTTTCTCCTGGAAAACGCCGTCAAGGCAGTGATGAATCCAGAAGATGCAAGTATAGTGAAGAGTTTTTTAGCAGGCGTTTGTGCCAGATGGGATGCAAAAGCCCTTGTAGAAGTTTCTCTAGACGATACCAAAGAGAAACTCCATGCATTGCAACAGATTCTCATGAACGAAGGGTGTGCCCCGTTTTTTGGCGTGTTCTTTACGGATTCATTTGCTCTTAATGGAGAGAAGGTTGAACAAAAGCTCTTCAAGGATAAAGATACGTACAAAGAAGTCCGCAATATCATAGAGCTTTGTTGCAGGGAAGGTTCATTGCAAGGAAAGAATCTTCTCTCCTTTTTGAAACAACTTCGTCGACGTGAAAGCTCGCCGCCGATGCATCGAGAAGGAGTATCGGTGATGACGATACATACGAGCAAGGGATTGGAGTTTGATGCAGTCTTTGCATTAGGGTTAGTATCGCGGCAAACAACCCGGGAAGAGTGGGTCAAGGTAGATCGGGTTCTTTATCCCTTTGAACCGGAAAATCCGGTGTGCCGGCAAGCTTTGGAAGAATTGATTGCAGAGAAATATCGTTATGCATACGTCGCTCTTACGCGTGCAAAGACACAGCTTTTTGTTCCACTCATTTTTGATGATCAAAAAGAGAGTGTGCCCAGATGGGAACGTTCGCCGCTGGAGCTCCTTTTCCCAGGAGATGAGCAAGAGATTCTTTCTTGGGTGAACAAGCTTACAGAAATGGGATTATCCACCACGCTTGCTGCGAAGTTCGGATGCTAAACGCGATTTTAAGCGTTTTACTTTATTGAGCTTTAGGATCCCTTTCTTCAATGCCTTATCAGCAAGTTTAAAAAAGGAACTCAAAAGAGTTGCTGCGCTTGCTTCTCCTTTCGCAATAGATTCTTTCGTGGAGCGCATGGTCGTGCGTAGACGTGTTTTAAAAGCACGGTTCGCAAGAGCCCTTTTTTTGCTTTGAATATGCCTTTTTTGTGCTGAGGATCGACGTTTGACTTCTTTATCTTTTTTTTCTTCTGCCATATGTACTCGCGCGATTCAAAAATGCAACACCGGGTTTTCTCTTAGTGTGCTTGTGAACCAGGGACAAGTATAAAAGATAAAATCCGCGTTGTCTAGAGGCAAATAAAACACAAGAGCTCGATGCCCTCTCTTTTTTAATCCTTTCGCGCAAAACGCAAGGCGCCTTTTTTGATTGCTCTGCTATAGAATTGTAAAAACATTTGAGATAAGCGAAGCTTTTTTTCGAAAGGAAAAATGGTTTTCTCAAGAAAGAGGAGCTGTTGCCCAAAGGCATCACGATCTTTTAACCAGCATGAAAAAAGATCTCCATGCGCAAAAAAAGCCCATGAAGTTCCTCTCACGCGAATGCATTGAGGAGCGTCCTTGAAAAGATCTCCTTTTGGGATCAAGGCAAGCTTGTAGGGAATAACGGGTAGTTTGTGCCCTTTAAAATATCTCGTACCATCGCGTAGCAGCTCAAACTGGTCGTAAAAAAAGCCTGTTCCATGCCTGGTAAGGTTTGTAAAATAACAAATTGCATGGGTGCGGAGATAGTGTTCTGCGGGGCTCACACTTTTGCGATTGAATGAGCGTTCATGCAAGATCCAGACCATGCGCCACCCGATTGAGTGATAATCTTGGAGGCGCGCTTGTACTTCTTCTAGAGAGATAGGCGATACTTGAATCTCTATCGCAATGCGCTTATCCCAAAGAGCAATGTCCGCAATGCGTTGGATTTCCGGAAAGGGTTGTTCTATGCGAGCGCCCTGTTCCTTCCCCAAGCGAGCGAGAAGGAGCTGTGCCTGTAGATGTTCAAAAGTTTTTTGATGTTGTTTGCAGGAAAAAGATGCGCGTAGGTGATAAAAATGGCGTTGTCTGTGAAAACCTGCTCGTAAGCGCACGGGGGAAAGACATTCGGGGCAGAGGTAGTCCCTCTGTTTGATTGCTGTTGAGGCGGGTACAATCACTTGGCCATCGAGAGCGATCCACTGCATACAAAATTCACACAAATAGTATATACTGAAATGGATTCAAAAGTTGGTTTTTGGCTATGTCAGCTTTGTAGCACATTTTTAGCGTTTGTTCGTTCTAAGCTAAAAATGTGCGTAGCTTTCTTGCCAAAGATTCCAACTTTTGAATCCATTTCAGTATGGCGAAGGAACACGTAAACTCTACATTTAGTCAGCAGCATCAACAAAAAATTGAAGAAATTGTAGCGATTGCTAAAGAGCAAGGGCACATTTCTTATGAGGAGATCAACGAAATTCTCCCCATGTCCTTTGATTCTCCTGAGCAGATTGATCAAGTATTGATTTATTTGAGTGGGATGGACATTCAAATCCTCAATCAAAGTGAAATAGAGCGGCAAAAAGAACGGAAGAAAGAAGCAAAAGAATTAGAGGGATTGACCAAACGAGTCGAAGGGACATTGGACGATCCTGTGCGCATGTATTTGAAGGAGATGGGGTCTGTTCCTCTCCTCACGCGGGAAGAAGAAGTAGAGATTTCAAAGCGCATTGAAAAGGCGCAAATCCAAGTTGAAAAAATCATTATGCGATTTCGCTACTCTACGCGAGAAGCGATCTCTATTGCCAAATCCC
>JAKAAD010000042.1 GCA_021802305.1 bacterium | reverse complement strand
TGCTCGAAACCCTTTTCCACCTTCCCTATGCAATAGGGATTGGCATCGGAATCCTCATCATAATCCCCTACGTATTTACAGGAGGATTTGTCACCCTCGCTTGGATCGATCTCTTTCAAGGAATGTTCTTGCTTGCAGTGATCTTATTTGTTCCTCTTTATATTGCTGAAAAGCTTGGCGGTTGGTCTCAGGTGATTACAATCACCCATCAATTCCATATCTCCACATCCCTGCTACCAAGCAAAACTTGGGATGGGTGGATTGGAGTGCTAGGGACTTTTGCCGGATGGGGTCTTGGCTACTTTGGTCAGCCACACATTGTGACAAAATTCATGGGCATTCGCAAAGTCAACGAAATATCTAAATCTATGGCTATTGGCATGGCGTGGATGTTTGTTTCTCTCGGCGCTGCTACACTCGTCGGTTTCGTGGGAATCCCCTTCTTTCATGGAACGCTCAAAAATTCTGAACATGTATTCATTGATATGGTCGTGCAATCTTTCCCCGGTTTTATAGGAGGATTCTTTTTGTGCGGAGTACTTGCCGCTACCATCAATGCGATGAGCTCGCAAGTACTCGTTCTCTCTTCTACGATTACAGAAGATCTATACAAAAAGCTCATCCACCCTACTGCATCCTCTAAAGAGAGGCTGATCGCTGCGCGCATAGGTGTGATCTTTGTCAGCATCGTAACGTTTGTGATCTCCTATTACAACGAGAGCAGCATTTATGCTCTTGTCCTCTATGCTTGGTCAGGATTGGGCGCTGCCTTCGGACCCCTTGTGCTCCTTGGATTATATGCGAAAAAGATCAACAAGTATGGAGCTTGGGCAGGCGTACTTAGTGGCGGCATCATTGCAGGCATTTGGCCGCTGATCAATGATCTCATGAAGTTTGAATTTCCGCCGCTCATTCCAGGGTTTTTTGTGAGCTTTATACTCATTCTACTCGTTTCTGCTCTTACGAATTCCCAAAAAGTCGAAGAAAAGGCCTAGAGTCAGCCATTGCATGCAGGCTCTTAGAGGGGGTTACAGTTTGTAGTCCTCGGGCACTTATTTTCCTTGGGAGGGAATCATCCATGTCTCCAGGATAGAAAAAATGCTCATCAACTCTTGGCTTTTTTTCGCTTTTTTGCCTTTTTGGGAGCTGCACTTTTCTTCTCTTTCGGAGCAGACTTTTCTTTCGGAGCGCCCTTTTTCTGCCACTTCTTCTTAGGAACGTAGGGTGTTTTAGGATGGTCAACGTATTTGGTTTCTAGGGTTTCCACATCTTTTGCAATGACGTCGCAATCCGGATAGTTGGAACAGGAAAGAAATGGTTTACCAAAGCGAGAACGACGCTGTACGATCTTTCCATCGCATCCCAGCGCAGGACACGTAGGCAGTTCTCCAAAAGAGGGTTCTCCTTTTTTTGGAATGTTGATCGCACCTTTGCAATCGGGATAGTTTGTGCATCCTAAAAAGGCACCAAATCGCCCGTGACGCACTTTCATAGCACTACCACACTTAGGACAGGGTTGATCCCATTGAAAATCAGGTGCGTAATCCTCTTTGCGAAAACTCAGCTCTTCCGGGGTTGTTTTGAAAGAGCACGTCGGGTAGTTGGAACAGCCGTAGAAATATTTCTTTCGAGCCCAAATTTTTTGCAGCTTATGCCCACATTCCGGACAAACGATATCCGTCATCACGCGTGGTACAAACGCCTCTTTTTCCGCTTTTTTTACACTTGGTATGAAGGCATCCCAAAATTCTTGCACAAGCTCTTTCCAATTCTTTTGATTTTCTGCTATACGCTCAAGGTCGTCCTCCATGTTCGCAGTAAATCCCACATCCATGATCATTCCAAAATTCGTCTCAAGCATCTGTGCAATGACTTTCCCCAGTTCTGTTGGTTTGAGCGCGCTTTTTTCTTTTTCCGTGTAGTCCCGACTTTGGATTTTGTTCATGATGGATGCATATGTAGAAGGCCTACCTACTCCTGACTTTTCGAGTTCTTTGACGAGGGAAGCCTCTGTATATCGAGGCGGCGGTCGCGTGAATGCTTGCTCTGAAACCACTTCCATAAGCAACAGCGGTTGATTGGTCTGTAAGACGGGGAGCATCTTTTCTTCTTCTTTCAACGTATCTTCTCTCTCCTCATATGCGGCAAGAAATCCCGAAAATTTGATGACCGACCCAGTAGCTCGCAATTGCATCTCTTTATTTGTCGCAATATCACACGTCACAGTGTCGTAGATAGCAGGATTCATCTGGGAGGCAATAAACCTTCTCCACACGAGCAGATAGAGCTTGTATTGATCAGGGGAGAGATGCGCTTGAATCTTGTCCGGGGGATAATCGAGGTGTGTTGGTCGGATGGCTTCGTGCGCATCTTGCGCACTCTTTTTTGTTGTGTACTGTTTCCCTTCCGGAGGCAGGAAATCTTTCCCATATACTTGTGCAACGTAATAGCGAGCTGCCTCGATCGCTTCCGGTGCAAGACGGACAGAATCCGTACGCATGTATGTAATCAACCCCTCTGCTCCCTCTTCTCCGATGTCCACTCCCTCGTATAGCGATTGTGCAATGCTCATCGTCCGCATGGCAGAAAATCCATAATGTCGGCTCGCCTCTTGTTGTAATGTAGATGTGATGAAAGGAGGCACAGGATAACGTCGCTTCTCTTTTGCTTCCACCGATGCAACGCGGTACGTTGCACTTTGTAGTGCTGCAACAATTTCATGGGCAGTTTTTTCATCTGAAATAGTGAAGATTTCTTTTCCGGGAATGGCTTCTTTTTCTATCCGCTTCCCCTGCACGGAATAGAGGTATGCAGTAAACATCGGTTGCTCTTTCTGCGCTTGCAACACTGCATGAATGTTCCAATATTCTACAGGAATAAACGCATCGATCTCTTTTTCTCGATCCACAACGAGTTTCAATGCAACAGATTGCACTCGTCCTGCAGAAAGCCCTCCATCTCTTGCCCCTTGTACGCGTCTCGTCAAGATGGGAGAAATCTTATACCCTACGATGCGATCGAGAAGCCGCCTTGCCTGCTGCGCATCGACGAGCGCTTGATCAATCGAGCGTGGATGCTGTAATGCCTCCAATACCGCCTCCTTAGTAATTGCATGAAAGGTCACCCTCTTGATCTTCGTTGACTTGGGAAGAAGGGCTGCTATGTGCCATGCAATCGCTTCTCCCTCGCGATCAGGGTCGGGAGAGAGATATACAACATCAACTTCTTTTGCTGCTTTTTTTAAGCGATCGATGACCTCTTTTTTCCCGGGTACGATCACGTATTCTGGTTCAAAACCATGCTCGACATCGATGCCAAATCCCTTTTGCGGCAAATCGCGCACGTGTCCTAGAGACGATGCAAATGTAAATTTTGCCCCTAAAAACTTTTTTAATGTTTTGATTTTTGCGGGCGATTCAACGACAATGAGTGCTTTAGCCATGACCGACGAGCGTACTCAAGCTAGCGAATCAAAATCAAGTGATTTTTTCAAGTATGGCGAAAATTTTCGAGATAGATATATTTTGTAAGGATGTTCAAATGGCTTTTTTTTATCGCTACTGTTGTCACCGCCTTTGTCCTTGGAGCCAAAAAGGAATGGAGGCCTGAGTGGTGCAATGAATTGGTCTCTGCCTGTGAGCACTGGATCGCTCTCTTCGAACATTGGCTTCCGAAGTAACGTTGTATTGCTTTCATTCTATTTTCTGCTCTTATTCATTGTTCAAACGATTGGTTTACAAGGCACGCCACAAAAAATTTTCAAAACCATTGCTAAAAAGTGCATACACATTACGGAACCAATTCCCCCTTCTTACGATCCTTCCATCTGGTACACGTTTACAGATGTAGCCATCATTCTCCTTCTCTTTGTGTGCGTTTGGAAGAAACGACATGCTATAAAAGCGCTCTTTTGGGAAGGGAGTGCAAAATTTTTATGGATCTTCCTTCTTTGCATGCTTCTCTCCATTTTCACCTCTTCTGTGCCTCACTTTGGTATGCCTTATGTACGCCTATTTCAATTTTCCTTACTCGCACTTCTTTTTTGCCTCATCGCAAATGGATTTCCTTTATTACAGTACCGTTCCTTTTTACTTTGGATGTGCAGCTCCATTCTTCTTCTTGCACTTTTTGAATGCAGCCTAGGGATCTATCAATGTTTTGCTTTGACGACACCTGAGGAAATGCAATCAGTAGCATGGAACCCTTCTACTCTTTCAGGAATGGCCTCTTATGGGCCTTTCGATTTTTTTTCTACCACTCCTCGCATTTCCCTTTTGCGCGCTTATGGAACATTTTACCATCCGAATGTCTTTGGCGGCTTTTTAGTCTTTTCCCTTTTAGTGAGCTATTATCTTTTTTACTCTTTGCAAAGACTCCTTGCAAAAATAACTGTGGCTTTAGGGATTGCCATAGAACTTTTAGGCCTCATCTGTACATTTTCGCGAAGCGCCTTTCTCGCTCTTGTATTCGCAACACCTCTCTGGTTGATCCTTTGTTGGCGCAGCGGTTCGACAGTGCAACGAAAACACCTTATCCATTTCTGCATCTTTCTCCTGAGTACCGTCCTACTTTTCTCTATACTTTTTGCCAAACCCTTGCTACGAAGAGGCCCCCTATTCAACGTGCCTAAAATCTTGGCAACAGAAGGCGAACGACTCAAATTCCAACGCACCGCTATGAACATGGTCCAATCTTCCCCTTTAACAGGCGTGGGTTATAACCATTATCTCATTCTGCAACCAAAATATTCTCCCACTCCTTTGAGCCCTTCTGAACATTTGCCTGTACACAATATCTATCTACTCATAGCAGCAGAAACCGGTCTACTAGGCCTCTTTGCCTTCTGTACTTTCCTCGGAGCTCTTTTTAAAAGCGCAAACGTGCATAAAATTTCTGCGAGTGGAGCTACATTTTTCTCTAGTATGGTAGGTTTATTATTCATCGGATGTTGCGATTGTTATCCTTTGGGAACCATGCGTCAGGGACAACTACTTTTTTTTATCATAGCAAGCTTTCTCGCCCTTGAAGGAAGGAACCAACGTGAACCAACAGTTTGAAAAAGAAATGGGGAAGGAACTTCCCTGCTGGCAATACATCTCTACGCAAGAAGATTGGAACAATCTGGCATGCTTTCAAAAGCTATTTGCCAAACAAAAAAATCGCACATCCGGAAAAACGCGCATCCCAAAGGTACTCCATTTTATTTGGTTGGGATCCAAACCCTTTCCTTCCATTGAAAACGTACGCTCTTGGATAGAGCTTCATCCGCATTGGGACGTTGTTTTCTGGGTAGATTGGCGTCGCCTGCCGCCACATCCACGCATGAAGGTCCGCCACGTTAGCAATGCCCCTTTTTCCACGCTCAAGGAACTCTATGAAAAAGCACAAAATCTTGGCGAAAAAGCAGATCTCTTGCGCTATGAAATCCTGTACAATGAGGGAGGCGTCTACGTTGATCACGATGTCAAATGCCTTAAAGCGTTTGATGCATTCCATGAAACCTATGACTTCTACTGTGGATTAGACCTTCCCATGCAAACTCCATTGCGTTCTACCGTCCATTGCACAAATAATCTCATCGGTGCAAAACCGGGCCATCCCATCCTTCGCCACTGTATCGATACCATTTCTTCTTCATGGCATGCGATGGAACATTCCTTTCCAGGAACAAGCAAAGATGCGATGATCATGCGGATTGCCCACCGCACATTTCTTGCATTTGATACTGCTGTGCGCGAGCTTGCTCCCAAGGGGAAAGAACAAAATATTGTCTTCCCTACTTGCTATTTCAACGCCCCCAGTGAAGATCTTGCCCTCTATGCATGGCATCAATATGCAGGTACGTGGTTTGCCGAGTCCCCCTTCGAAAAAGCGACAGAAAAGCGCTTGCTCAAGCTCTCAAAAAAAAACAATCAATTGCTCGTTCTTCTTTCGACCTTCATCGGTGTAAACCTCATTGCTTGGATGATCATCATAGCCCTACTTCTCTTTTCTACTCCTCTGCATGCCGACATTCCCTTTGAGGAACTCATGGGCAAAGGAGGAAAAGAGTGGACCCATCTCACCCCATACGACCACGAAGAACTCGCATTCTACAAAACTCTTTTTGCACAGCGATCTTTTTGGGAAAGAGGCGAAGAAAGAATTCCCAAGGTGCTGCATTGTATCTGGCTTGGGAAAAACCCCTTTCCTGCCTCTTCTATCGAATACATCACCTCTTGGAAACGGATGCATCCCCACTGGAAGATGAAATTTTGGACAGACCTTCATGAGCGTCCTTGTCCCATTGATGGAATGGAAAAACACCTTATCTCCGAAATTTCTTTAGGCAAGGTCCAAGAGCGATATCAAATTGCAGAAAATTGGGGAGAAAAATCGGACATCTTGCGCTACCTTATTCTCGTGAATGAAGGGGGCGTGTATATCGATCATGACGTCGAATGCCATGGAGAAAGTTTTGACGCGTGGCATGAAACCGTTGATTTTTACACTTTTCTCGAAAATCCCCACCTTGTACCTAATGTCCCCACGCGCATCTTCCCTTGTAATGCAGTGATTGGATCAAGAGCAGGCCATCCCATTTTGCACGCAGCTTTAGAAAAATTATCCCAAGGCGGCTGTTCTTTTGTGAGCTTTGTACAAGCTGTACGCGCGCATGCGGGTGCCCATAACCTTCGCGACCTTCTATTCCCAGCAGTCTCTTTTGTGCCACAACAAATGCTTCACAAAAAAGAACGCGAGAGATTGCAAAAAGAGCATCTTCTTCTGGTCACACACCATTTTGCTTCTACCTGGATCCAAAAAGAACCATGGCGCATTGCGTGTGAGAAAAACGAAAAACGGACAAAGAGATTGCGCAGATCTGTCTATGGTCTTTACGTTGTATCCGGAATTAATGGTGTACTTTTGGGAGCTTTTCTCATGAGAAAACGCAATCCTCGCAACCAATCATGAACATTTCCGATGAACAACTGCTCTCCTGGAATCGTCAAGGTCTGATCGCAGGACCCAAAGAATCATCAGATGCATTCTTGGAACGCATAGCACGCCTGCTCCCTATTCTCATTCCCCATAGCCATGAAACCGCCAAAGAAATCACTGCTACTCTCTTTGACTTTCGAACAGATTGGGTCGATGTACGCATCTCCAATAAAGGGCTTCGCATCTGGGAAGCAGCAGCTACTTGGACGCATGCCCAAGATACCCCTACGATCACTCTAAAAAAAACGCGGCGACGCAATCCCTCTATAGAAGAAATCGTCTCTCATGAAATGCTTCACGTGATGCGCTCTCTTTTTCCTTCTTCCAAATACGAAGAATGTATGGCCTATTGTACCTCTAAAAGTCATTGGCGAAGAACCCTCGGACCAATCTTTGAAGCACCTTGGGAATCCTCTACTATCTTGCTCCTGTACTATGGCGCACTTTTTGTACACGTCTGGTTTCCAGAACGTGGATTCCTTGCAGTACTCTTACCACTTGCGACGACAACTCTTTTCCTTTTACGCCTTTGTCAAAGGCATGCCACTATGCGCAAAGCTCTCTCACACTTAAGTGCCATTACTTCTTACCCTTTGCCCATGCTTGTTCGCCTCACTGACGAAGAAATCGAAATGTGCGCGCAAAGCAACGCAGCTGAAATTCGAACCTACGCACAAAATCAACATTGTTTGCGTTGGCGCGCCATCTCTCTTGCTTATTTAGACTAGTTTTTCTTTGTAGCTATAAGATACGCAGCATAGTAATGCATGGGAATGCCTCCCTTTTCTTTTGTCTGGATAGAGAGCGCTTTTTTATTGACTCCAAACCATTCACTAAATGCTTCAGGAATCTCTGATTTAGTCTCATTAGTCACGTGTGATGTAAATTTTTCAGGAACAGGTTCGTTTATTGCATGCGCCATGCTTCGCCATACTGTTTGCACTTTTTCTTGATGCTCAGTGAGGACTACTTCTTCTATTTCCGGTAAAGAAATTTCCTCATCGAGACCTAAAGGTTCTTCGCCCGAAATTTGTGGAAGGGACGAACTAAGCCCTAAGAAAGACGCTATTGATGAAAATGATGGTAAAAATGACATAATAATCTCCTTTTTTATTTTTATTAATTACTAATATTGCAATTAGTTAGTTATGTTATTTAATAATTTTACAATAATATTTGTATTATTCTCTATCTTTAAAATTTTTTCTTTTCATTTTAGACTGGATGCGTAGCCCCGTGCGGTATTTTGCAATAGTTCTTCTTGCACAT
>JAKAAD010000041.1 GCA_021802305.1 bacterium | reverse complement strand
GATTCGCAATATGCGCACGCTATAAAATTCTCCTCCCTTTTGCTATACTTGCCTGATTGAGAAATGGAAAAAACATTTAAAATTGTAACGCTTGGATGTCGCACGAACCAATATGAATCGGCAGCCTATGCAGAACAGTTGCAAGCAATAGGTTTTCGAGAAGCAAAGGAAGAAGAATCTCCAGAACTTTGCATTGTCAATACATGCACAGTCACTCATGGAGCAGACAGTGCAAGTCGGCATGAATTGCGCGCACTTGCGAGAAAGTACCCTGAGGCAAAACTCGTAGCGACAGGGTGTTTTGCGACGCGTGCTCCAGAAGAAGTCGCAGCTCTTCCCGGATCCCCGCTCGTCATACGCAACAAACAAAAAGAACAATTGGTCGAAGAGCTCTTTCCCGAAGAAGACGTCCCTCCATTTTCACTGCGCAGTTTCTCCTCGCAGACGCGTGCTTTTATCAAAATTCAAGATGGATGTAATTCCTTTTGCACCTACTGCATTCTTCCCTACGTGCGAGGGCGTTCGCGTTCAAGACGTTTGGAATCCATTGTAGAAGAAGCGAAAGCGCTCATTGCAGCAGGACATAAAGAGATCGTTCTCACCGGGATCAACATTGGAGATTTTGATGGAGCTCCAGAAGCACATGAACCGCCAAAGCGATTGCATGAGCTTGTAGCGGCGATTGATGAGATTGAGGGATTGAAACGCCTTCGCCTTTCTTCCATTGATCCCGATGAAGTAGATGATGCGTTGATAGATGTCCTTGTACAAGGAAAAAACACCTGCCACTCATTGCATCTCGTTCTACAATCGGGTTCCAATGCGATTCTCAAGAGAATGAATCGCAAGTACACCAAAGAGTGTTTTCTCGATACGGTCTCTCGATTGCTTAACGCCCATCCCGATTTCACCTTTACTACGGATGTAATTGTCGGTTTTCCAGGAGAAAGCGAAAGGGACTTTCAAGAAACGTTGGATGTCATGGAGCGCGTGCACTTTAACCACGTACACATGTTTCCTTTTAGCCCAAGAAAACGAACGCGTGCGGAACAATTCACAGATCCCATTCCTCAAAGCGTGATAGGGGAGAGAAAACAGGAAGTGCTGCGAAGAGCAGAAAGACAATCCTACGCATTGAGACAACGCTATGTGGGAAAAAAAATGCGCGTCTTATTAGAAGCTCATGACGGAGAACAATTATCTGGGCATACAGACAATTTTCTCACCGTCTTTACAAATAGAGAAGGGCGTAGAGCAGGGGAATTCGTCGATCTGGAAATCGTAGGCAACTCTCCTCTTGGATTGCAAGGTAGGTAAGAAAGATGCGTATTTCCATTGCTTTGAGATGTCGTCCCTTTTCTCATGTGCCCGGGAATCGTTGGGTTTTGCCGCATACTGAATATGGGGTGCAGGTATTCCCCACAAGGCTGATATTTTTTTCTCTACGAGATTCCTCTTTGCAATGGATACTAGATTTCCGCATGCAAGGCCCTGTACGAGGATTTACAGTGCAACTCGATGCGGAAGCGCACATGCTGTCTCTTTGGGGAGAAGCAAAAGATGGCTATTTTAAGATGCGTGTTGCATGTGAAGGAGAACACGTAGCGCTGCACAACGAGCGAAGGCCACTCCTTTGTACTTTTGAAGGACGCGATGTGAGATTAGAGCGCTCCGCATCATATGCCCTGCCCATTCCTTGCAAAGCGAGACCCCGGGAGATCATCCCTCGTCTTTCTTTAGGGATGCATAAAGCGCAAGAATGGGAGAAGATCCGAATGCGAGCAAATATTCAAGAATTTTTGCCGCTTTGGTATAGGCTAGGAAAGCTCTTTGATGGTTCTGCATCCAAGTACAGCGAAGGCACATTGCACTTGTTAGAGCGATGTAGAGAGCTCGTATATGCCAATGAAAAACAGCGCGTTGTCGAAGCATTTACGGAGCTCTTTTTAGCAGGAATGGGGAATGCATTTTTTCCGCGACTGGTTGATGAAGAGTTTCAAGGCATTTTACCAAATGGAAAAAGAGAAGAGAGCGTGTCTCCAATGCCCATCCTTTCTCATGGTGCGCGTCTTATCGAGGCTCTCTTTTATCGAGAAGAGCACGACAGCATGGGGATTCTTCCTTGCGTGCCCTCGCAATTTCACAGTGGCCGCATAACAGATGTTGTAACGAAAGCAGGAGAGATACTCGCATGGGAATGGACGAAGTACAAACTCCGACGCATGCGCATTGCATCGCATTCCGGGAAAGAGCTGACGTTGCAACTTCCAACATCAATGAAACAATGCCGTATGCGCACCTCTCTTTGCGAAAAAGGGCATGTGCTTTCTATACATAAAGGATTTCTCACCATTCCCTCTAGCAATTGCATGCTCGATCGGTTTGGCTGTTAGTAATTTTTATCATATTTTTAATTGACACCCGTAGCGCGCAGTCCATATCATGCTTGCTATGTCAATGTCAATAGCAGGCCTTCCCTCTCAAATGCTCTTCATTCCTCCCTCCCAACGTACCAGCGGGTTCATTTCTTTTTTTAAAGAGAGCCACGGCTACATCACCAATCATCAAAAATGGCAGATTCGCCTCGATGGCCATGCGGGCTTAGCAATGTTTCATCTCAAAGACAAGCACGGCATTTCACATACCACCTCAGAATACATGATCGAAAATGTACCTTCTGAGCTCCTTGAAACTCTCTCCAATTGCACCTCTCAAGAAGAACAGCAAGCATGGATCCTCCCCTATCTTCAAATGCGATGGAAAAAAGTCACCCCCTATCAAATTCACGTTGAACATCACCATCATAAACTTGTAGTTCGCTTTGGGGATTATGGCCTCAAGGGCGGCGGGAAAACAACCGCATACATTTGCTCTGGAATTGTCATTGTCATGGGAATAGGTCTTACGGCATTCAGAAATCCTGACCAATGGACAAAGATAGCGAGCAGTGTACTTATTAGCACGGGACTTGCAAGTGCACAATATGCATACAGTACGAATGAAGATCACAACCCAAAACAACAGGAAAAATCCATTGCTACGAAAACTCCTGCATACAAAAGTGAAGAATGCGCCTCTATGGCTATCTCTAACTTCGCAACTGGAGCCATCGTGGGCGGAATGAGCTCGTTATGGAAAGAAAGGAGGTAGCCCTACTATGTTGAAATAGCATTGACCACAGTACTCTCCAAAGCGGTACATTCCATCGTGCAATTTTTGTGTGAACATCTGATTTTTAGAGTACCACTCGGGGATGCACAAAAAGAACGAGATAACAAAGTCTTGAACAGCGTGCTGAAGTTCTTCGTTGAGATCGCGGGAAACGAGGGTGGAGTCTTTGCAAGTGCACGAATCGCCTATCTACTCCCAGAGAGAGTCACCGATCAGACAGCAATAATCAAAGCGATGATAAAAAAGATCACAGAAAGTTTTTCAAGCTCGGTTGTCAATAGACTCATCGTAGACGCATATGAAAATGCAAATGCAATACTCAGTGTGACAAGGAAAATAGTGGAAAATTTTTCCGGAAGATCCGATCACCCCAGACTTGCCTCAGGCACAGGTGAACATTCTCCAACTGACGATGTACCACAAAAACCGGACCCACTTCAGGAAAACAAAGATCTAACCACCCGAGCTATACACTATTCGAAAGAAGTACTTGCATCAGCAATGTTATCAGCTTTGATTTATGGATCGATCTCTGCTATCGAAGAAACGCGAAACACTGAGGCAACGAACCAATTAAAAAACCAAGTAGAGCTAAAAGAAAAAGAACATCTCGAAGCCAAAAACGCATGTCACGAAACAGAAAAAGTTGTAGATCAATGTCAAACAGCAGTGCATGAAGCGCAAAACAACGTCCATTCTACTGAGCAACAACTAAAAAATGCAACCCAAGTTGCCCACACAATCCAACAAACGCATGATCAATGTGTCTCTACCATCGACGCAGAGATTCAAGGCTACCTCAAACGAGGGTACAAGGTAAAAGTCAATGGGCACAAAACCAAAGACCCCGGCAAGATCCGCGATGCATACATGCAAGGTGGAAAAATCGAATACAAAAAAAACAAGACCCTGAGTTCAAGAAAAATAACCATTCAAACAGAACGAGCCACGTTTTCGGAAAAACAACGAGAAATTCAATCGCATGTACAGCAAAAAGAGCACGAGCTTGCAGCACAACAATCGCATCTCAATCAAATGCAATCAGAATTGCAAAAAGCAAAAGAGTCTCTTCATTGTTACCAACAAATCGCACATCAAACACAAATAACCATTGCAGCAGCACAGGATATGCAACGCCAGCAACAGGTAAACCTATCTCAAGAGCCGCAAGCAGCGATCCAACACGTACAACGGAGCTTCGATAGATTGATTCAAAACCTCATCAAGGTACTAGCAGCTTCGAACATTACTTTTGCAGAGAACGACTGCACGCTTAAAGAGCTTATTCCCCACGTCGTGCTCGTCCATGCATTAAGTAATACGACTGCCCCTGATCATCTCGTCGGAGTCATGTGTGACTTGGATGAGCAGCAACAATTGATTTATCTTATAAAAGGAAATCCCGAAAGCAAAGTCAATGGAATGATCACTGCTAATGGAACCATAGGATCCCATTTGGACTTTGAAAACAAAGAGTTTCTCGACAAATTGGTATCCAGACCGCATATCCACTGGGCATGGAACCAACTTGTCCAAGCAAATGGAGGTCTTAAAGAAGATCGTACCCCAAAACATAGTTGGGAAAATGCAAAGATTGCATTCTTAGAACCATTATCCGCTTTTGAGGATAGTCCGCATCACAAAGCATTTGATGTGGCTCCGTATGATACATTTGCCTTTGGTCCACACAGATTTTCAGAAAAATCCATTTGCCTTGTTCCTAAAACGTGTGTAAAAGCGATAGAGAACTATTTAAAGCCAGGGAGAAACCCTGAAGAAGAATTCCGAGGACGCGTCATTCCTTATGGCTCGGAAGAAAAATCAATGCGATCTGTAATTTTTCATGCATTGCAGCAACATTTCCCAGAGATATGGCATATCTGTGATCAGGATGGAAATCTTATAGGAGAGAAAGCAAGCTATACGCCAGGTGGACATCCCGAACACACTTATATAAAGACAACCGATGGACGGATCATTACGTTGATCCATGGGTCGGGCTTCCATGAGAGCCAACGAAAATCTCGAGCCATCAAAGATTGGATCAACGAGAAGCGTTTTATTGGATACCATCAGAATGCCGATACGCATTGGCTTGAAGATGAAAAAAATCATCCATACTTTGCAAGCCTCAGGAAGTATCGATCTAGTGAGGAATTTGGAAAGACGGAAGAGAATATCCGACAAACCTCTATTGCGATCGAAAAGCTCAAAGAAAAACAAAACCGCGAAGAAGAAAGAATTCAACAGCACACTGAGCTCAAAAAAGAACTTGAAAAAGAACACAATAGCACCAAAAACGCGATTGAAAGTAAAGAAACCGCTATAAAGAATTGGCGTTCAGAGCTTTCACGGTTCGCAGGGTACTTCGAGAAAAGTTCTGAAGTGGCCAAATTAGGTGCGCTGGAAGCCTATAAATTTTATGAAAATTCCCGAAAATACGATCCCAGAACTGGCATCTTTAAAGTAGCCGACTATGTCCTCAATGAAGCGATACGAGTAGATCTCGAAAGCCTTCTTTATAAAACTGATCCAATATTGATGGATCCAATTGAATCAACAAAGCCCTTTATGCTCTCCGTTCTTGAAATAAAAATGATCGTATACTCGATACGAGAGTACCTTATTGATCTCCTTTACAACATGCAGAACACAAAGGACCTGCAAAAGGCAAGGGAACATTTCTCTAGCTATTGTTCGATACTCCGACGCAGCCTACAAGATATGCATAACGCGAAAAGACAAGTCTTTACACAATTGCGCAACGCGGAAAAAAATCCTTCACTCAAACTGGAAAATCGACCGCTCTGCTTGATGATTGGAGAAAACACATGGAACAAGATTCTCTTGGAGCAATCGAATACATTCGATGTAGGAAAAGATGGGCCTTCCGATGAGCGGCTTTTTGTATATGCGAATAGTGTCTTGCGCACGCTTCCATCTGATCCACAAGAATTGCAAGAGTTATACTATCAATTATTGCCCTATATGCGTTCCGATGGCGAAAGAGTGCGCGTCGTTCGCAACATCATCGAATGGGCAATGCAAGAAAAGTTCTATCTTGCTTCAAGGGAAGAATACGCAGTTTCCCATTCAATTCTAGCGAACAAGCTTTCCGTGCAAACCGGATGGCTTGCAACTGAATATGGACTCGTAGCGGAAGATTTTACAAAATCTGTTGGAGATTGCTTATTTGATAACGTCCTAGTCCAATTGCCTAACGACGTCCAATTGCCTAACGACAAGCGTAATGCTCGGCAATTGAGACACGAAATGATCCAATATATGCAGAACGCTGAAAAAGAGTATTGCGAAGGCCCCGATTACGAAAACAAGCAATTGCTTATTGGAGATGGAAGAAAATTTCTCTCTTTTACAAATTGGACAGAATATTTGAAGTGCATGGCGACACCACAGGTATGGGCCACTGAATTAGAATTGAAAGCTCTTGCATGCTACCTGAATTGCCCCATCGCTCTACTCGCACCTGGCGTGCGACCCAAAATGTACAATCCAATTAAAAATGGGGTAGAAAGAATGACTCCTATATTTCTACACCATAGCCATGAGAATCACTTTGAAGCTTGTTTCCCCATCAAAGGACTCACTAGTGAGGAGATTTATAACTACATTAAGAGGCAACCTCATTATTGATCACAACCATGAGCATAGACTCCTTCTACTATCCTAAGTTCTCCACTCTGCCAGATGCATGGAAACAATCTTCATTTAGTGAAATCGCAGAACTTTGGATTTTGAGCCGCTCACAACTTTCCCTTAAAAGGATTGATGATCTAGGATCTGTCAAGAAGTCCTTCATAGCGTCGAACATTACTCAATACTCTAATCTTGATACCTGGGACTGGTACATTGCCGAGAAATCCAGCTCCAAGCCCTTGGTAGCTCTTGCTTACATGGGAATAAAGCTTTTTATGCCCCCACTGGGGTGCATTTGGCATGCAAGCCATGGGATGTATTATTTCGTTCAATGGATTCGAACAGGTGAAAAGCAGCCCTATTTTAATAAGCACATTCACTCTTTGGTTACAGACCTCTTATACACCATAGCCGCTCTCTCTTTAGCTATTGCTACAGGCATATGTGTCATTCAATTTCGCTCCAGTTATTTGCAAACCACAAAGTTGCGAAAGATGGAGTTCCTACCTAGTGCCTATTACGCCCTTGGCTCTCTTTTTTTTCCAATTGTGTTATTGTCACTGGTGCAGGGACCCATTTTTTGCACGGATAAATCAACAATCTTAATATCCTATCTCATAAAACAGCATTTGAGACGGATTGGACAAAACGGCTGGTTACTCACCTATCATCAAGAAACGGATAGTAAATGGCTATTCGAGACGCTTGACGCTCTTCGAAAGAAAGTGGCAGAGAAATCATTAGATGAGGAGAATCTTACAAAGTATAAGGAGATATCAAAATTTCAATCACAACTTCTTCCCTCCATGAGATTGACAAATTTTCTTTCGCTTACGCTTTGGGGCTCTAGCCCTACCGAGAAGTTCAAAAATGCATTGAACAACATTTCCATTTCCGGTAAGCCAAAAGAGAATTATCCAACCGAGGCCTTCTTTGCGATTGAACAAAATATTCTAAGAGCAAAAGAAAGCAACAACCCCTTCGTTGCTTTCAATGTACAACTACGCGGCGACACTTCGCTCTATGATATTCTACGTGCATGTCACTACACTCATCGGAAAAGCACATTCGAAATAAATGAATGCCTGAAAAGCACAAAAGAGTGTACACGGACAAGATTGCTTCCCTTGTCTGGGGGTGTAGAGTTATCGCATGCTTTAGATGCATCTTTGGAATATGTTAATCATTTATATAGAAACAATTTGATCAACGAAGATTTTTTCAAGGAGTGCACGTAAATGGCCCCCCCATGCTGCTACAATCATTCAAGAAAAGATCTCCAATTCCTTCTGAATGATTTGCGCTCGCCAAACTGGCAGAATCCAAATCTGCATGATTTTTACCTCCAAGAAGGGGACAGTATAGAACACCCATCATTAAGGCAATAACTTTCATGACTACTTTTCTCAATAGTGACTCTATTTATCGCAATGTAAAAATAAGTGCGTCAATGCAAGAACCATCAAATCCAGAAACGAACTCTGTCTCATCGCCTTCGATCTCACTACCGGAAGAATTGCTGCGCGAGCATATTGTTCCCTTCCTACCTGAATTGCCCCATCGCTCTACT
>JAKAAD010000040.1 GCA_021802305.1 bacterium | reverse complement strand
CATATTGCCCCCCCCAGCACAGCATGAGAAACTTGATCAGTGAAGACAGCCCAAGAACTTCCCGGGGGAAACTCCCAGTGATCTTTAGGGCATGATGCTTGGAAATCGCCATTTTCTTTGAGAAAGTTGTGCATCCGCAACATAAATGCATCGTACGGAGAACGCATGACTAAGGGAATCCCCATGGCCTTCATGGTTTTTTTTGCTGCAGAAAGGAACCGATCTCCCCACGTGGGTCGAAGAGGTACTCCCCGTTTGACTCCTCCGTATTGCCTCGCAAGCTCCTGGAAGGGAAGGGATGTCCTCCATCGTCGATGTTCCGTCGGATTGATATTGATGAAAAAGCGCAAAATGCGCTTCCCATCCATAGGGCGCGATGGAAATGCATCTATATGTAGTAAATCATTGCGCGCACGTGTGCGAAGCCTCCGTCCCTGTTCTTGAAAAGGACGAAAGCTCGCATAGTCGACTTGCCAATGAGGAGCATAGGGAGCAAAAAGTTTCGACAAACATGCAATAGATCGTTCCGAAAATGCACGCATGACTTCCAGAAGCTTCTCTGCCTCTTTCTCTTTTCCGCGCACAAAATTTGTTACCTGATTGCGTCCAGGTTTATAGGCAATATTTTTTCGCTTTGTCGATCCCGTTTGCCTCTGCGCACGTAGAAAAGCCATCTCCTCCTCTGAAAAAGAGAGAGGGCTTTTGGGGAAAAAGAGAATATTTCCTTGTTCTAATTCCTCACAAGGATTTACCTCAATGCTCGCATCAAGGGAAATGCAGCGTGCCATGAACAATGAGTATATCTTGCTGCATACAAAAGTCGAGAGAAAAACTTACAGCTACACATTCTGCTGCATGCCCAATTCATACAATGCACTACACGAAATGCTCGGGCGATTCTCTTTATACTTTGCTATGGTCATTGTTAGGTCTTTTTGTTTTAAGCCAATCCAAACCTCGGAATTTCGATATTGAAGAATATATGCCACCAAAAGCTTGCAACGCCATACATGTACAAATGCTTGGAACTTTTCAAAAGTATGAGGAGGTTTGACAAATGATTCCATGCAAGATGTAATGTTGAGCTGATTAGGCTCTACTTCGTTCGCTTTTGGAAGTACCTCATTTAATTTTTGTGCTTCTTCTTTGATGCGTTTTATAAGATCTGCAAGGAACTTCTCGTAAGTCTCGTTTACATTCCCATGATCTTTATAGCGATTCAAAATCTGAGAGAATTGTTCAAAATCATGTAGATCTTTGTCCCAAACGTTAATTTTCAAGCAGTCGAAATCTCGCACTGTCTCAACACCTCTTTCTAAAAGGACATCGATTGAAAAAGTAAAGATCTGTTTAAAATATTCGTAGTCGGCAAATCCTATCGATGCCAGATAATCGCCATAACCCACAGTCTGATCCTCAAAAGGAGGGTTCAGTTTTCCAAAAACGATGTGCAAGTCGCTGCTCACTTCTTGTGCTTTCCCAGTTTGCCCTTGCATCCAGATTTGCAACCCCTGATAACAGTTTGAAACACGCGTATTCGTCTGTTTTAGTTCGTCCAAACAACGATTTAAATATTCTTGCTGTTCTATATTTGCTCCATTCAATAAATCCCTTATCTTGTCTCGCATCAATCGAATTCTTGTCTCCCAGGTTATGATTGTGTCTTCCTCCTTCCAATCTTGCCACAACTCTTGAACCTCACCTACCTTCTTCGCAAATGGCGTAGTCAAATGAATATTGTGCTTCTGAAGAAAATCGCGTAACCGCTGTTTTCCAAGCTCTTTTTGCTCCTGTTCAACATCTTTATTCTGGCTCAAAGAATTCTCCGGAGAAGCTGTCTTACACAAATAGCTCAAGGGGATCTGAATGGCTATATCTACTAAGGCAACAAGATAGTTGATGACAGGGATATGTTCTGCAAGCCCCACTGTCCAGTGTCCCAGCCATTGGAAGCAACGAGGACATCTTTGCTTGTTGAAAATGGGCTTGCCCCTGCTGAAATGGAAAGGCTAGCGTGTGATAAATAATGGCGGGAAGATGCATTCCAAACATTTTAGCATAGATTCTCCTAATCTTGGCTATGTTCCTACCAAATAATTTCTTAAATACACACCCTAAAACCAACTTCACATTATTAAGCAGCCGCTCTCATCATTTTGTTCATTTTTTAGGCTTGAGTTGTTTGAGGCATGTTGGATCGATGAGAAAAGAAAGACTTCCTCGCTTGTAAATTAACCTCAATCCCTCCACAATGAATCGTCTTATGGCTCAGTACAGTACAAGCGAGATTCGCGGTGGGCACAAAGTAGAAGTGGATGGCGAACCCTATACAGTGGTTAGCAATGAATTTGTAAAACCCGGGAAGGGCCAAGCATTCAATCGCATCAAACTCAAGCACCTCCTCACTGGTCGCGTCATCGATCGTACGTTTAAGTCGGGAGAAAGACTAGACTCAGCTGATGTCGAAGAAACAAAGATGCGCCTGCTTTATAAGGATGGCGAGCATGCGATCATGATGGACGATACTTCTTTCGAACAAATATCTATCCCTCTTTCCACCCTGCAAGATAAAGCCCAATGGCTCATGGACGATCAAGTGTATGATGTCGTGCTGTATAAGGGCGCTCCCGTCGATGTCATTCCTCCCACATTCATGGAAATGAAAATTGCAGAAACAGTGCCCGGAGTCCGCGGGGATACTTCCGGTCGCGTGCTCAAACCAGCAGTGACGGAAAATGGAACAAATGTCCAAGTTCCTCTCTTTATCAATGAAGGCGACGTGATCAAAATTGATACGAGAACAGGTGAGTACGTCTCTCGTGTCTAAGAATCTGTCGTTGCATACAAGCTCTAAAAGGCTTTTTTTGTTGCGCGATCGCGCAGACATGTTTGAGAAAGCGCGTGCATTTTTTCGCAAACGAAATGTCCTCGAAGTAGATTGTCCTGCCCTAGATCCCAAAGCACCTGTGGATCTTCACATCGATGTCATGAAAGTTTCTCTCTTTGGATCGCAAATAGGATATCTTCACACTTCTCCAGAATATGGGATGAAACGCTTGCTCGCAGAAGGAATCGGCGATATCTATCAAATTAGCCATGTCTTTCGCGACAATGAAATCGGATCGCGACATCACCCTGAATTTACCATGGCAGAATGGTATCGTTGCCATTTTTCCATGAATGAAATGATTCAAGAAACGTGTGCGTTCCTTCAATTATTTCTGCAAGAAATGCCTATATACTTTTATACCTATCAAGAAGTGTTTCAAACATTTTTAGAGATCGATCCTTTTCAAACAACACAAGAAGAGCTCTTTTCTCTCTTGCGCACGCGAAATGTCGAATCTGCGCAAGCAGATTGGGATCGCGACACCCTTCTCCAACTCTGTATGTCACTCTTTATAGAACCTATGTTTAAAGCCCATACCCTTACTGTCGTTACCCACTTCCCTCCCTCTCAAGCAGCACTTGCAAAAGTCGTGGAAACAAGCAAGGGACAAGCAGCGTGCCGTTTTGAAATCTTTTGCGGAAACATGGAGCTAGCCAATGGATATCACGAACTCTCCGATCCCGAAGAACTTCAAATGCGCTTCGAAGAAGCAAATATTTTGCGCCTGAAAAATGGGAAAGACGCTCTTCCCATTGATCACATCTTTCTCGAAGCACTCCGTGCAGGATTTCCCGACTGTTGTGGGGTTGCCGTTGGCTTTGATCGGCTCATGATGCTTCGCCACGGATCTGCTACTATCAAAGAGATTCTTCCCCATGCTTGGGAAGAAGCACCTGCTCTTCACTCCACCCATCTTTGAACGATGGGATAACGCCTTCCTGCCTTAAATGATTTTTTGCTCACGCGAATCCCGATGGCTGCTTGCTGCCGTTTGTACTCTGCCTTGTGAATCCCATGAACCAAATAGGTGACAAGCTCTAGAGGAATGTCATTTCTTCGCGCAATTTCTTTGGGCGTAAGATAGTCCTCTACGTATTCCTTGAGTACTTGATCCACGATGTCGTAATCAGGGAGAGCATCGCTATCTTTTTGTTCGGGCTTTAGCTCGGCAGAAGGCTCTTTATGCAAAATGTTTTCGGGAATGATTTCTCTCTCTCGATTGATAAAACGTGCAAGCTCATAGACCTGCTTTTTTGTCACATCTGAAATGATTGCAAGTCCCCCCACCATATCGCCGTACAATGTGCAATATCCCATGGCTACCTCACTCTTGTTGCCGGTACTTAGCACAATGTGTCCAAATTTATTGGAAAGAGACATCAAAATAGTTCCACGTATTCGCGCTTGCATATTTTCTTCCGTAACGTCAAACGCACGATTCCCAAAATGAGGTTCCAAGAGATCTAAGAAGACCTGAAAAGGCCTTTCAATGGGAATGAGAAGCGTTTCAATCCCCAGATTCTTTGCCAGGGCTTCTGCATCACTAATGCTGCTCGGAGAACTGAACCGCGAAGGCATGAAAACCCCAAGCACGTTTTCTCTTCCAAGAGCATGCACTGCAATGCATGCAACCACCGCAGAATCAATTCCTCCGGATAAACCTATTACCACCTTTTGAAAACCCAATTTTCGCAAATAATCCGATGTGCCTAAGGCAAGCGCGCGAAAGAGATCCTGGATCGGATCGCAATAAAATACAGAGGCGGGTCCCGTTTTCTCGGAATCGATGATCAGAAAATCCTCTTCAAACCCTTTAGCTACTTGCTGCAGCCTACCCTGTGCATCAACCCAAAGACTATATCCATCGAAAACTAGTTGATCGTTTCCGCCCACTTGGCAAGACATGACAATGGGAACCCCGACTCTCTTTGCCGCTTTCACACAAACGCCTATGCGTACATCCGGCTTTTGATCATGGTAGGGAGAGGCAGAAAGATTGAGCAAAAGATCAGGCTTCAGCAAAGCTATCTCTTCTACAGGATCGCGCGCATAGTGCGTATCCGGAACAGCTCCGGCATGCTGCCACATGTCTTCGCAGATGAGCAGACCAATCTTTTTCCCTTTGTAAGGCCAAACGTGCACCTTTGCACCCGGCTCAAAATAGCGTCTTTCATCAAAAACATCGTAGGTTGGCAGTAAAATCTTATCTTCAAAACCCAGCAATTTTCCATCATGCATAATGGCCGCGCTATTAAATACGATCTTCTCTCCCTTCGTGCGATTATGGCGCGCCATCCCAAAAGCCACAAACATCCCGGAGGAAGCCTTCACTATTTTGTCTAAATAGGCTTCTTGCGCATCTATATAGGCAGGATGCAGCAATAAATCCTCAGGAGGATACCCGGAAAGAACGAGCTCTGAAAAGAGAACCACCTCTACCTTTTCTTCTCGTGCCCGGTCCAAAGCATGGAGGATTTTTTCTCCATTCCCCTCTATATCGCCGATCGTAGGATTGAGCTGAGCAACCAAAATGCGCATATTTTTCCTTGACGCTGCCTTTTAAATGTATGATACTTTCATAACGTTTATTTTATGAAGCAGACACGAGAACAATGGGGTTCAAAAATTGGCTTTATCATGGCCGCAGCAGGCTCTGCGATTGGCTTGGGTAGCCTTTGGCGCTTTCCCTACATGGTTGGTCAAAATGGAGGAGGTATCTTCGTCCTCTTCTACATTGCATTTACATTTGTGATTGCCCTTCCCATTTTTATGGCAGAAATCCTCGTGGGAAGGCATACGCAAAAAAGCGCCGTGGACGCTTATTATGAGTTAGGGAATCACTCCTCTAACTGGCGCATCTTTGGCTGGTTTAACGTCATCACTTCCTTTTTAATTCTTTCGTATTACTGTATTGTTTCTGGATGGTGCCTCAATTACATTTTTCTATCGCTTTCCCATTTTAATATCGGACGCTCAGCAGGACAAATTAGTCGTGTATTTGAAACGCTCCACTCTTCCGGAGACATCAACCTTTTTTGGTCGTTTCTCTTCATTCTTCTCAACCTTGGAATTGTACAAAGCGGATTGCGAAAAGGCATTGAACACTGGTCTCGCATTCTGACCCCGGCGCTCTTTCTCCTTTTTCTTGGTCTTTTTAGCTTTAGCCTCACTTTAGATGGATTTTCAGACGCGTTTCGTTTCGTTTTCCGTCCCGATTTTAGCAAACTCACCGCTTCCAGCATTTTATCAGCCCTTGGCATGTCTTTTTATACCTTAAGCGTTGGTCTGGGAATTCTCGTGACGTACGGAAGTTACATGAAATCCTCAGAAGATCTTTCCCGAACTGCACTAACCGTTAGCTCCATGACACTGTTAATTTCTCTCATGTCTGCGCTCATCATCTTCCCTATAACCTTTACCTTTGGCATGCAGACAAGCCACGGTCCAGGCCTTGCCTTCCAAACGCTCCCCACGCTTTTTGCACAGCTTCCGGGAACCCTTCTTCTTTCCACCATCTTTTTCCTCCTTCTTGCTTTCATGACCCTTACCTCTTCTATTTCTCTTTTCGAAATGATCGTTTCCAATCTTATGGAAACACTTCTATGGTCGCGCAAAAAAGCGATCCTTTTCATTGCAGCAGGAGTATGGATTCTTGGAATTCCCTCCGCACTTTCTGGATCTCGCAAAGGTCTATTTGCAAACTGGTCGGCCATGTTCGGAACTGATTTCTTTGGAACGATTGATTATATTACCGGCAACTGGATGCTTCCTCTTAGTGCCCTCATTGTTACCCTTTTTGTCGGTTGGCGCCTTCAACGCTATGTTGTAGAAGAAGAATTTCAGAAGGGATCTAAAAACGCATGGGTCTATTCGATTTGGTCATTTCTCCTACGCTGGATCACTCCTTCGGCTATTCTCATCATCTTGCTACAGGAAGGAGGCCTTCTCGACCTGAATACCCTCTTTACCGGAAAATCCTCTCTCCTCTACATTCTCATTGCCATCCCTATTTCTTTAGCAGTGGGTATTAGGGTAAAACGTCTCTTTGGCAAGAAAAAAGCTCTTATAGTACAAGAGGAACTGTGACAACCAAAACGTTAAAAATTCACACAGAAAATCTACTTCCCATCATCAAAAAATGGTTGTATTCCGATAAGGAAATTTTCGTACGTGAACTTGTCTCTAATGCCTGTGACGCCATACAAAAATGCAAAGTGCTCACCTCTCACGGCCTCTTCTCAGGCGAGGACTCCTTTCGCATTGACATTACTGTAGACAAAAAAGCAAAAACTCTCACCTTTGCCGATAATGGCATAGGCATGACTGCTGAAGAAGTAGAAAAATACATTGCGCAAATTGCCTTTTCAGGTGCCGAAGAATTTTTAAGCACCTACAAGTCTCAAGAGCAAATCATTGGACATTTTGGTCTCGGTTTCTTTTCCGCCTACATGGTTGCATCAAAGGTCACCCTAGAAACCCTCTCCTATCAAGAGGGATCAACTCCGGTATTTTGGTCTTGCGATGGAACAGCATCCTATGAAATTGCCCAAGGAGAGCGCAAAAAAAGAGGAACATCTATCACCCTGTACATCGACCAAGAAAGCGAGGAATTCCTTGAGGAAGCCCACCTTCGTACCACACTTACCAAATATTGTGCTTTTCTCCCCGTTCCCATCTATTTAAACGAATCCAAGGTGAATGAGGACGAGCCCCTCTGGCTCAAAAATCCCTCGACCTGCACCAAACAAGACTATCTTCAATTCTATCACACTCTCTATCCCTTCCAAGAAGACCCTATTTTTTGGATCCATATTCATATCGACTACCCCTTGCACATGCAAGGCATCCTCTATTTTCCCAAGGTGCATCAGGGATTCAATTTCCAAGATAAATCGCTACGCCTCTTTTGCAACCGTGTCTTTGTCTCTGATAACTGCAAAGACCTCCTCCCCGATTATCTCACCATCTTGCGAGGGGCAATTGATAGTGCTGACCTTCCCCTGAACGTGTCGCGAAGTGCTCTCCAAAAGGATCACACGGTGCGTTCTTTGGCGCAACATATTTCTAAGAAAGTTTGCGACCGCTTAGGCAATCTCTATGCAACAGAAAAAGACCACTTTTTCAGTATTTGGCATGACATGGAGCCCATTGTCAAATTGGGCATCCTTCAAGATGAAAAGTTTGCCGAACGTGCAAAACCCTTTCTCGTGTGGAAGAATGCAAAGGAAGAGTGGACAACCCTCGAAGAATACCTCGAACGCCATCGCTCAGACTACAAAGGGAAAATCTATTACACTACCCACTTTGAATCTACTCCGATGCTCCAACTCTATCTCGATAAAGGAATCGAAGTGCTTCAAGCGGGAGCCTTGCTGGACCCCCCTCTCTTCAATGTCCTCGAGCAAAAAGAGAGTGGGATCTCCTTTCAACGCATTGATGGTGGGCTAGATCCTCAGCTCCTCGATGCTTCTCGAGAAAAGAGCTTTCTCGATGCAGAAGGAAGATCTGAAGCGGCAAAAATAGCAGAATTCATTCGTTCGCAGTTGGATATTAACGACTTAGCTATCGAAGCAAAAAGTTTAGCTAGCGATGAAGTCCCCGC
>JAKAAD010000039.1 GCA_021802305.1 bacterium | reverse complement strand
GACTTTGAAAGCCCCATTATTATGGAGTGCGATGTAGATCAGATGGTATCTGTGATTGGTGAAAAAGGTGCGTTTTATGCTGTGGAACCGCCATCTACCTTAAAGGCTTATGTCTTTCGCAATTTTATTCAAAACGATGTTGTACAAGGGAGTCATGTGAATATCCGACTACATCCTGATTTTGATGCACCCGTGCTGGGTCAACTCAATACTGGCGATCAGGTACGATCAAGCGATGTAGCAAACCATCCAAAATGGCTTGCTATTCAGCTGCCCAAAGGCATTCAATTTTATATTGCAAAAGAATTTGTCGAAAATATCGGTGATCCTGAGGTATACGCTTCGAGAGAACTTCGTTGGATGGAAGGAAAATTGCAATGTGATGCAGCTTCCAATCTCAGCAAAATCGAGTTGAATAAACCTCTTTCAGAAATGAACGCTGAACAAGTTGTCCAATTGTATCAATCGATTCTTCAAAAATATGCAGACTTCCCCCTTCTTGTCCAAGATGCAAAAGATGACCTCGCTCGCTTTGAGGCAGCTTATCTTCTTAAACAACAAGACATATCCATGGATATCGCTGACAAGGGACCATTTTCTCTGAGCGAAAAAGTGCAAACATGGCAACCCATTGAAGAGGGGTTGTATACCCTTTGGGCGCGCAAAAATCATGGAAAATCCATTGATGAATTTTATGCAGAACAAAGATTGGGATCGAAAAAATTGTCAGGTATCTTAGAACCCTATGTAACTCCCATCAAAAACCGGCCAGGCGATTTTCTTCTTCGCGTAAATGATGCAATAGTGGCTTGCGTATATAGTACAAAAGTCGATTTGCAAAAATGTCTAGGGAAAGAAGTGCATTTGATCTTAGCGCCTCGTTCTAATAATCATTTTGCTTTTGATACTTATTTCGTCTTAGACGTTGAGTAGTCAAGGCTTTTTCAATCGCGTGCTATGCTTTCAGATGCGGGTTGCGGCATGCTCATTTGATTCAGCTTATGAGATAATGTTTGAATGCGATTTTCCCATGTGTTTACGAGCTGCGTATGCATATGGAGAGCTGAGTGCAAATGCTTTCCCATTTTTCCCAACTGAGTATCCATTTCCTTTAATCTTTTTGCAATTTCTTGCGAAAGCGCATGGAGTTCTTGCACGCGTTCCGAAAGGTTTTCCTGTTTCCAACCATAAGCGACAGCACGAAGCAGAGCGATGAGCGTTGTGGGGGTTGCGATGATGACATTGCGCTGCGCTCCTTCTTCGATAATGCTCGGATCCCACTCTAGAGCGGCACTGAAAAAGGGTTCTGCTGGCAAAAAAAGAATGACAAATTCAGGGCTGGGGCGAAATTTTTCGAAGTAAGATTTTCGACTCAACCAATGAATGTGAGAACGCACGTGTTTAGCATGCGTCTTGAACTTCTCTTCACGCGTAGAAGCGTTTGGCGTTTGACAAGCCTCTAGATAGGCAGTCAATGGAACCTTTGCATCGACGACAACATGCCTAGTCCCTGGCAAGCGAATGAGAAGATCCGGACGAGCTTCCCCAGTATCATCCGTTTGCTGCTCGTAAAAATCGCAATAAGGCAACATGCCCGCAAGTTCTACGATGCGCTTGAGCTGAATTTCCCCCCATTTCCCACGAACAGAGGGTGCTCGTAATGCTTGCGCGAGATTTGCTGTCTCATCGCGAAGATTTCTTTCACTTTCCAACAAAGAATGAAGTTGCGTTTTCATCATCTCATGTTCGCCTTTCCTTTCTTTTTCGATAGAACGAAGCCCTGTATCTAATTGTAGAAGGGTCTCTCGCATCGGACGTAAAAGAGAAGCAATAGCCTGTTCTTTTTGCTCGAATAACCCTGCTGTCTTTTCTTGTGTCTGTTCAAATGTTGCTTTCGCTAGACTGAGAAATTGTCGGCTACTTCTTTCGAGCACTTCTAGAGAAAGAGATTGAAAGAGCGTCTTTGCGCGCTCTTCTCCATCAATTGTGAAGGCAAGCTTTTGTTCTGCGATTTCCTTTTCTGCGCGTGCCTGTAAGAGTTCTTGCGCCAATTTTTCCCCACGCCTTCTTGCGCGCCACAAAAAAAACAAAAGAGGAATGAACGTCAGAAAAAAAAGTGCGTCAATCCTCATCATCATCTGGCTCAAAATCTCGAAGTGCTGTTGATGTTTTCCCTGCAATCATGCGTGCAATAGAAAGGCTCCACCCCAAAAGGATGTATCCCCAACTCAAACTTGTAAGGAGTAAGGAAAAGAAATACAAGAAGCCATAGAAGATGAGTATTGCTAAGAGTGCGGTTAGAAAAAGAAGCTGAAAGACACGTAACCGTATGAACAACATTTTTGAACTAGGAAATTTCCATTGGCTAATCATGAAATAACCTAAAAAGATCATGATTGTCGTCAGTAAAATCGCTCTCGCTTCTTGTCCTAAATACATGTATTTTTCGCCAAATGGAGACGCAAGGAGTAAATTAATAGAGACTGCGGCAAGAGCTGCTGCAGGAATAGGAAGACCCGTAAAATGCTTTTTTTTAGCCTGTTCAGGATCGGGTTTCTCCCGTGCTTCTAGAGCGCGAATATTAAATCGTGCAAGACGAAGAATTCCACAAATAGAGTAGAGCATGGATCCCAACATTGCATAGAAAGAGAGGGCTGTTCCCGGCTCTAATGAAAGCGTCTTTAGAAGAAGCACACTGGGAGCTACGCCAAAGGTCACTGCATCGGCAAGAGAGTCAAAATTGAGACCAAAAGCACTTTCCGCTTTTATCACACGGGCAATTGCTCCATCGAGAAGATCTGCAAAAGCAGCTGCAAGTAGCAAAATCACGGAAACATATAGGGTATGGTAGATGCCAATTCCTGGTTCTACCATATTCACCTTGCCTATGACAAAGAGACCCGCTGAGAGTCCAAAAGCGGTGATGATATTGGGAATAAACCGAATTCTTCGCATGCCTCGTGATGCGATCTCAGGTTCTAACAACATCGAGATCGACATCATAAGAATGACAAAAATGTGCGATTTTAATCACTCACTTTTTGCACCTTAAGACATTTCTGTTCTGGTCTCGTTCTTTTGTCTGGACAAAGCGACGAAAACTACTATATATAGTGTATTTGAATGTCAAGATCTACAAGATCTAGTGTCTAGGCGCAAATATACACGGAGGAGTTTATGGAAAATAAAAAAGCGACATCTACTATTGAAATGATGACCCCCTTTTCCTCTGTGAATAGGAAGGCTATCCTGGAAACGATGCAACGAACCAGTATCGTAAAGCGAAATGGAACGCTTGTTCCGTTTCGAAAAGAACGCATTCTTCGAGCCATCGAATCGGCATTTAAAGACACTCATCATATTCTCAAAGAAAATCCTCTGCCACCTGAGCTTTTTAAAACTTCCGAAGCGGTATGCGATGCGGTACTCATGGAACTTCACAATCATGCGCAAACCAATGTTGTCCTTACTGTTGAAGGCATCCAAGACCAAGTGGAAATGGCATTAATGAAGATGGGCCATCACGCAGTGGCTAGGGATTACATCATTTATCGCGATCAACGAAAATTATTGCGCAAAGATTCTTTTGAGCATTTAAAAATCAAACGGCAAGACGGCAGTTTGGTGCGCTTTAATCCCATTAAAATTGCTACTAAATTGGAAATATCCTTTCGCAAAGCGCACGGCCTTCAAGGCCCCATTGCTGTAGCCGTTGTCGATATCATCAATATTTTGACGCAAATTGTTGTCTCTAAAGCAGTAGAACATGCAAAAACTGAAGAATCTCTTACGACCGCGTACATAGAAGACGTCATTGAACAAACGCTTATGCAAGAAGGCTACTTTGCTGTAGCCAAAACGTATATTCTAGAACGGGCTGCGTTGCCCAATGGGCAAACGCCTACTCCTTTTATAGAGCAAGAGGAGAAGAAAACGCGCCAATTTCGCATCACGACAGCTGCGGGAGAAACGCATATTTTAACGGAGCGCGAGCTTAGAAAGCGCATGAAGTTTGCATGCCGTGGATTGGGGGATGTTGTCTCGTTTCAAGAACTTATCGATAGTGCTGTGGCGAATTTTTACGAAGGAATCAAAGAAGACGAAATCGACCTCGCACTCATTTTTGCTACCCGAGCAAAAATTGAACGCGAACCCGCATATGCTCGAGTAGGAGCTCGCCTTCTTCTCGATATCATCTATCGCGAAGTCCTACAAAGCGATGCTTCTGACCCCTCTTTAGAAGCCAAACATCGAGCTGCCTTTAAAGCAGGGATAGAACGCGGCATTGCACTTGAACATTACCACCCGGATCTTCTGCAGTTCGATCTAGATGCGCTCTCTCAAGCCATGCAATTGCAACGAGATGACCTCTTTTCCTATCTCGGATTGCAAATTCTCTATGATCGCTATTTCATTCATCATGAAGGCAAGCGCGTGGAAACACCTCAAATGTTTTGGATGCGCGTTGCGATGGGATTGGCCCTCGGGGAAAAGGAGAAAAAAACTGCATATGCCGTCGAGTTTTACAATATTCTCTCTCTCTTTCAATTCATTAGCAGTACGCCCACTCTCTTTAATGCAGGCACAAGACATTCGCAATTGAGCTCTTGCTATCTTTCTACGGTCAAAGACGATCTTGGTCACATTTTTAAAGTGATTGCAGATGATGCGCAGCTGTCTAAGTGGGCCGGTGGAATTGGCAATGATTGGACAAATGTACGAGCAACAGGAGCGAGAATCCGCGGCACTAATGGAAAGAGTCAAGGCGTGATCCCCTTTCTCAAAGTCGCAAACGATACGGCAGTTGCAGTAAATCAGGGTGGAAAACGCAAAGGAGCGATGTGCGCATACCTAGAGACATGGCATTTAGATATCGAAGATTTTCTCGAACTTCGAAAAAATACCGGGGATGAAAGACGGCGCACGCATGATATGAATACGGCTAACTGGATTCCTGATCTTTTTATGAAGCGGGTGCAAGAAAATGGACATTGGACTCTTTTCTCTCCTAATGATGTCCCCGATCTTCATCACCTATATGGCAAAGCATTTGAAGAACAATACCTTGCATACGAAAAACGCGTCGAAGCTGGAGAAATCAAACTCTTTAAGCGCGTCGAAGCGTTGAACCTCTGGCGCAAAATGTTGAGCATGCTCTTTGAGACAGGACATCCATGGATTACCTTTAAAGATCCTTCTAATATTCGTTCTCCTCAGGATCATTGTGGTGTCGTCCATTCTTCGAACCTCTGTACGGAAATCCTACTCAATACTTCTGAGAGCGAAACAGCCGTTTGCAATCTTGGTTCGATTAACTTAGCAGAGCATATGAGGGGAGATAAACTCGACGAAGAGAAACTTGCCTACACGATCACAATGGCCGTGCGCATGTTGGACAACGTCATCGATATTAATTTTTATCCTACATCAGAAGCGAGAGCATCCAATTTACAGCATCGCCCCATTGGATTGGGTTTGATGGGATTTCAAGATGCGCTTTACATGCAAAATATTAGCTATGCAAGCCATGCAGCTGTTGCATTTGCCGACAAAAGCATGGAAATCATTTCTTATTACGCGATCCTTGCTTCGAGCAAATTAGCGAAAGAACGCGGAGCTTATCCCTCTTATCCGGGATCCAAATGGGATCGCGGATCCCTGCCTAAAGATACACTCGATATATTAGAGAAAGAGCGCGGAGGATTCTTAGAGGTGGATCGCTCAGAAACTCTTGATTGGGAATTAGTGCGCGCGCACATCAAACAATGGGGCATGCGCAATAGCAATACGCTCGCTATAGCGCCTACTGCAACTATTGCGAATGTCGTCGGTGTTACGCAATCGATTGAGCCCACGTACAAACATCTCTTTGTTAAATCCAATCTTTCCGGGGAATTTACTGTACCCAATCCTTATCTCGTAGAACGGTTAAAAAAATTACAACTTTGGGATGAAGAGATGCTCGATGATCTCAAGTATTTTGATGGTTCTATTGCAGAAATTGATCGCATCCCCCAAGAGATCAAAACCGTATTTCTTACTGCGTTTGAAATCGATCCCGATTGGCTCATTGAGTGTGCTTCTCGTCGGCAAAAGTGGATCGATATGGGACAATCTCTCAACCTTTATTTTGCCCAAGCTAGCGGTAAAAAACTTCATCAAACGTACACTTTGGCATGGACAAAGGGATTAAAGACAACGTACTATTCACGCGTGCTTGGAGCCACGCAGATTGAAAAATCAACAACGGATATCAATAAGCGCGGGATTCAACCGCGTTGGATGAAAAACAAATCTGCATCGAGCGACATTGTCGTAGAACGGCCTGCAGAGGCACCTAAAAAAACGTGCAATCTCGAAGAAGGCTGTGAAAGTTGTCAATAATAGACCTCTTGCTTTTCGGTTCCAAAGAACCCCAAAATTGACAAAAGCTTAGTTATGCAAGAGGTCTAATTCTAATAAGGAGGAGAATATGAAACATGGTCAGCGTGTTAATGCAAGCAAAAAGAGGTTGATCAACTGCAAACAAGTTGATGTTAATCAACTCATGCCTCTGAAATACAAGTGGGCATGGGAGCATTATCTCAATGGATGTGCGAACCATTGGATGCCTAGCGAAGTACCCATGGCCAAGGATATAGAACTATGGAAATCTGAACTTCTTTCAGATCGAGAACGCCATGTCATCATGCGCAACCTGGGCTTCTTTAGCACAGCAGAAAGCATCGTCGGCAATAACATTGTCCTTGCGATTTTTAAACACGTAACGAATCCGGAAGTACGGCAATACCTTCTTCGACAAGCCTTTGAAGAAGCAATCCACACGCATTCTTTCTTATACATCGTTGAATCCCTCAATCTCGATCAAGGTGAAATATTCAACATGTACAACGAAATCAACAGCATTCATGCAAAAGACGCTTTCGAAATGAAACTCACGGAAGAAATCCTGCAACCCCATTTTTCTACGGATTCTCCGGAAGGTGCGCAAAAATTTTTGGAAAACTTGATTGGCTTTTACATCATTATGGAGGGAATTTTCTTCTATAGCGGCTTTGCAATGATTCTTTCTTTTCATAGACAAAATAAGATGACCGGCATTGGGGAACAGTTTCAGTACATTCTTCGCGATGAAACAATTCATTTGAATTTTGGCATTGATCTCATCAATGGAATCAAGACAGAAAATCCAGCGCTTTGGACGGCAGAATTTACCCAACGCATTGAGGAAAAGATTCAAAAAGCTGTGGAACTTGAAATTTTGTATGCACAAGATTGTTTACCCCAAGGGATTTTAGGACTTACAGCACCTATGTTTCGAGACTATGTTCAATATATAGCCAATCGTCGCCTTGAACGCATTGGATTAAAGGCATGCTATCAAGCAAAGAACCCCTTCCCATGGATGAGCGAGACGATCGATCTTGGTAAAGAGAAAAATTTTTTCGAGACGAGAGTAACAGAATACCAATCAGCGGCAATGCTCGAGTGGTAACGCGAAAAAGCTGAAATGCAAGGTTATTGCGATATTTGATACGATGAATCGTATGTTTTTTGCACAAGGTGATCGTTATCTTGATTTTGTCGTAACAAAAGTAAAGCCGATCGAGGAACTAAAATGCGTTTTGTATGAACTTAGCCACTTACCATCCGGTGCAATAGTTATGCACATTGCTTGCGATGATCCGGAAAATCTCTTCTCCATCGCTTTCAAAACGCTGCCGACAAGTTCGAATGGCGTTGCCCACATCCTCGAACATGCAGTACTCTGTGGATCGCGCCGCTTCCCGGTAAAAGACCCCTTTTTTTCCATGCAAAAAAGGAGTTTGAACACCTTTATGAATGCACTAACGGGTTCTGATTTCACCTGTTATCCCGCAGCTTCTCAAGTAGAGAAAGATTTCTATAATTTGCTCGATGTCTACTGTGATGCAGTATTTCATCCTTTGCTGCGAAAATCGAGTTTTTTACAAGAAGGACATCGATTGGAATTTTCTCAGCCCAACGATCCTAAAAGTCCTTTGAAAATCAAAGGAATCGTCTTTAATGAGATGAAGGGGGCAATGGCTTCTCCGGACGCACGTCTCTGGCATGCGATGCTTGCAATGCTCGTGCCAGATCTCCCCTATGCCTTTAATTCAGGGGGAGATCCTAAAGAAATCCCCAACCTTACCTATGCAGAGCTCGTTGCCTTTCACGAAACCTATTACCACCCAAGTCATACTCTCTTTTTCTTTTATGGAAATTTTTCGCTCAAAAAACATCTCGATTTCATTTCAGAAAAAGTACTCAAACATGTCTCTAAACTCCCCCCTCTTCCCAGCATACAACGTCAAAAGCGAAGAAAAACTACTCTTCGCAAAGAAATCTCCTATTCGGCAAGTGAAGGGGAAGAGGGAATCACAACAGTTGCTTTAGGTTGGTTGACCTTTCCCCTTGTAGATCAAGAAGATGTCCTTGCTCTTCAATTATTAGACATCATTCTTATGGAAACGGATGCCTCTCCTCTGAAGCATCGACTGCAGAGTTCTGGTTTATGCGTACAGGCAGATGCCATAG
>JAKAAD010000038.1 GCA_021802305.1 bacterium | reverse complement strand
GCTTTGTTCTTTATTAAGTCGATAGCAACAACTCGAATTTTTTCTTCCTTTGCTACCTTTACTACATTTGCATAGTTAAACCGAATATTTTTCAAAGATTTCTCAACATTTTTTAATACTTCTTCTAAAAAAGGATCCATTTCCGAATTAGGGGGGCTTTCGTAGTATCTATTTAACAGTGGTTGCAATGTATGATAACAGACGTTTTCTAAAAATAGAATATTTACGCCAAGTTTTTTTAAACAGCTCATGTTATCAATCAAGAATTTTTTAGGAGCTATGCAGTTATGAGCTTCACCCAGAATGAGACCCTGGTTGTTTTCATAACAAGCACGCAAAATTTCTTTAGGATCTTTACAATTCGTATTCTTAAAATCTACGCAGGGCAATTCTTTGATAGAAAGCGCCTCAAAAAACTCCTTTGCTTGCTTCTGACATTCTTGATCATATGCAATTGTATCCAACGATGATGCAAAAAATAGCTTAAACTCATTACTTTTATTATTAGACATACACAAGTCGCCTCCTTTACTTAAAAATTTGGCAGCTTGTTGGAAATATTGTTCTAGTACATCTTGTTCATCAATTGAGAATTTTAGAATAGAGAGTAATGCTACTATTTCGTAGAGCAAGAATGGGAAATATATTGCGTACCAACCACTATTACTCTGCACTGTATCTTGTTTAAGACAATAATGTTGTATTTTATTCTTTTCCAAATAATTAGTTAGTTGATAATGACTATTACTATCCAATATTAGGAGAGATATAGGAACAAATGGGCAATCAGCAAGTTGAGGCTGTCTCGATTCAATCATCCATTCATGAAGAAGATTGTTCTTTATAACAAAATTAACTGGATCAAGAATATCCTTGTTATCTTTAGGAAGTCTATCCTGTCCAATTGAGGGAAGTTTGTTTTCAACATCTTTTTTCTCTTCTTGTGAAAGAATCGAATCGTCCCAATTATTGGTTTTTTCCGGATCATTATTGAAGGGCTCTTCCTTCTTAATTAGATTCGGCTCAGGCAGGAGCGAAGGTTTGCTCTCAACATCTTTCTTCTCTCCTTGTGAAAGAATCGAATCGTCCTGATCATTGTTTTTCCCGGGATCATTGCTGAAATGCAATGGATAATTTTGTAAAAAATTCGAACAAAAATTTATTACTCTTTTAAACAAATATATAAGTATATAATAAAATAGTTTTTTTAGTATACATTATTGTTAGAAGTAATCCTGACTTTGACGCTTTAATTCCTTAAAAAATGCATAACCGTTTGATAATTAAAGACTTTGTTGAAAAATTCTCGAGAGAAGACATGAGAAAAATATCCTAAAATAAAAAAATTCCATTTCCGTCCGACAAGACAGACGAAGGAGTTCTAAAATGCGTGCACGCAACTGCTGACAATATAACAAAACCCTGATTCAAAGAAGAAGTCTTATTTTTCTGATCAACTCAAAAATCATGAAGACCTTGGCATCTGAGATGCACAAGAACAGGAGAGACCGCCCCTTAGAATTTTCAGATCAGCTTATCCTGATCCTTTTGATGATCAAAATTCACTACAACATGCCCTATCGGATACTTGAAGGATTTACTCGTTTCTTTTTGGAGCAGATGAAAAAAGTTAAAGTCCCCCACGTATTTTCTGACATGTAAATGAGCCAAGGAATCGTCGAAGAAATTGCCTAAACTATCTTCTTGCAAGCCGCGCACTCTCCTTGTTGATGCAACGGGGATGAAAGTTCAAGGAGAAGGAGAATGGAAAGTAAAAGTTCATGGGAAAGGGTGCCCTAGAGAATGGATCAAGCTTCCTGTAGCCATTGATGAAAGAAGAGAAGAAATTGTGGGCAAAATATCGACAGACTCATCAGTCGATGATGGAAAAGCGTTTCCAAGGGTTATTGATCAAATACAGAGCCGTCCAAAGAGTGTGATTGGGGATGGCGCCTATGATGATCGAGGTGTACGAGATCTCATTCGGAAGAACGGAGGAAAAACCTTGCTTCCTCCACCAAGCAATGCAGTTTACCATGGCATAGACCTTGAACGAGATGAAGCCGTCTCATTTATTCGAGCTTTGGCGGGGATAAGATAGCCAAATCAATCTAGGGTAAGCTATCTGGTTACAACAGAAGAGCACTTGTAGAAACAACCTTTTCTCGATACAAAAAGATGTGCGGATGATCGTAGAAAATCGGATAAAATGTGTCCTTCTGAATAAAATGATGAGAGCTGCTGCTTAAGGTTTTGAAATTAGGCAGGTTCTTTAGTCATATGAACTGAATTTTTTAACACAGCCCTCCACATGCATGGAAGGCATTGGTTTAAAAAAAAATTAATTAACAACATCCCCTTTAGGGTTTGGCATGAGATCTTTGAAAATAACGTGGACTTGTGAGACGCGTAACCCAGTTAAGCGATTGATCTCTTGTGCTATTTTGGTTTGAATTTCTTCTGCTTTTTCCGGAATAGAAACGCCATAAGCCACATTGACTTCCACGCGCACGGAAACGGAACGCTTTTTGTCTTCTTGTTCTACTTCTACACCCCGAACGCTCTCTTGACCTTCACGGCCTAGTAACGCAGCAAAGAGCGATCCTTCCGCAGGAACAACCCCTTTGACTTCAGATAAACAGCGCACGACAATCGCTTGAAAGACGCGATTTTCGATATCGCGAATCATCGTCGTATCAGGAAGCACAATCTCTTTAGGATCAAATTGCTTAAGGCTATTTTGCATGATATTTAGGAGGATAATGATTTTTGCTTCTCTTGTCTAGTACAATGCAATTCGCTCTACCGGAGAATCAATTGCTCAAAGAGCAACCGTTTTATTCCGTATTTTCGGAACATTGGTCTTCGGGAATATAAAAGAGACAGTTAGCAGGTCCAAGTACCCCCTATTGTCAATCGTGAATTCCCGTACATCCACTTTTCCCTTCTCATTCCCAGTGCCCACATAAATACTGGGATACCCCCTATTTGCGCAAAACCATGAATGTCATTCGTTGTAGTCATTTGCGCAGCCCCACATAAAACTACGAATTTACCTGAATTCTCTTGAGGCATAGTGTGGTGTATAATCTAATAACTATGAAAATTTAATATTTTCAATTTAGATGCATCATCATTCACTGCACAGGTATGACTTTCACCCAGAATGAGACCATGATTCTCTTTATAACAAGCACACAAAATGTCTTTAGAATCTTGATCATCAGTGAAATGTGCGAGTGGCAATTCTTTGATAAAAAGATTCTTAAAAAACTCCTCCGCTCGCTCCTCACATTTTTACTTGTATGCAGTTTGCTTCAGCACTGATACAAATATTTGATTAAACGGATAATCGCTACCTATGACCGCATAGCCACTATTTCCGAGCTTCATATACTCGGCAGCATTGAAGAAGTAACCTTCTAGCGTATTTCCTTTTTCATCGGATGAGCAGATCGCCTCCATAGAAGGAATATCCCATGTTGACAGACTCTTGGCAGCTAAGGGATAATTGGAAAATATGTTGATCTTATCTCTTCTCATTAGCGCATTGATTGCTTCTAGCTGTTACACACAAGCCCAAAAAAGAGGCCGCAATCCTCTCTATTGGTTTATAGGGGGATTATTTTTTGGCATTTTTGCGCTGATCGTACTTCTTCTTCTTCCCGTACAACAAAAAAGAATGAATAGAGTGGAGATTCCCTCTCCTATGCCCATGCTTCAACCGAAAGAGGCGGCCCATTCCCAACTCTTTTGGTACTATCTTGGGGGGGATAAAACTCAACATGGTCCCATGAGTTTCGATGCCTTACGACGTGCTTGGAGAGAAGGAAACGTGCATGACCACACACTTGTCTGGAACGAATCTATGAATGAATGGAAATCTCTTCAGGAAGTTGCGCAACCGTTTACCAGCTAGCTTTAAATACACCTGGAATCAAACCTTTATTTGCCATTTCTCGGAAACAGAGGCGCGAGAGTTTGAACTTGCGCAGGCAACCACGAGCACGTCCGGTAAATTGACAACGGCTTCGCAAGCGCACAGGAGAACTATTGCGAGGCAATTTGTTTAAGGCTATTTTCGCAGCAGCGCGCTCTTCTTCGCTCTTGTTCAAATCCAAAATGATCTTTTTTAGCTGTTGTCTTTTTTCCCATTTGAGCTGGACAAGTCTTTCGCGTCGTTTTTGTTTCGCAATTGCTGATTTTGTAGCCATACCCTTATCCTATGTAATCCGCGCAGGCCCTTTTTGCCTTTGCTTGCGATTGGGATCCATTTTGTTGATCACGTAAACACGTCCGCGTCTTCGAACGATTTTGTCGCCTTTAGAAGGGTCTGCTTTTACTGAAGATCTTACTTTCATAAAGTCTAATCTTATACGCGATCGTAACATTTTTTGCAAGCTGTGACGAATGTCTCTACATTCTCTACAGGCGTTTGGGGTAAAACTCCATGACTCAAGTTCACAATGAACCCCTCATGCCCATGCATCGACTGGAGTAAAGAGCAAACTTCTTTTTCGATTTCCTCCTTGGATTGCAAAAGAAGCGTGGGAGGAAGATTTCCTTGCACTGCAATTGTTCGAGGAATTTCTTGACGAAGAACCGCCATGCTTTTTTCTTCAGTGAGGCTGATAGCCGTTGGACATAAAGCCACGAGGTCGTTAGCTCGCAGAGCCGATCCCCTGCAAAAGAGAATCGTGGGGACGCACCCTTGGAGGGACGTTACAATCGACTGAAGGTAAGGCAAACAAAATGCACGAAAATCGCGGTCGCTCAATCGATCCGCCCAAGAATCAAAAATTTGTACTACTTGTACTCCCGCGTCCACTTGTGCTTGCAAGTACTCGATAGTCGCTTCTGTGAGATGGCGGAGTAATTGATGCAAAAGGGCAGGTTCCCCTTCTATCCAATTTCTTATGTTCTCTAACAGATAGCACGCAACGGTAAATGGTCCTCCGCAAAATCCAATGAGGGGTACGGGACACTCTTTTAAAACCAATTGGATGGTTTCAAATACGTAAGAAAGGCAATTGCACACATGAGCCTTCTTTAAGGACCTGATCTCTTCCTTTGTCAAAGGAGCAATGCGAGGACCTCCTTTGTCCGGATAATCCACGTATTTTCCAAAGGCTTCTGCGATGAGCAGAATATCAGCAAAGAGGATCGCAGCATCCATATGAAATCGCTCAATGGGCATTAATGTGATCTGCGTCGCAAGCGCAGGTGTGCGAAAAAGATCTCCCAAGCTATGCATTTTTCGCATCTCTTGGTATTCGGGAAGATAACGCCCTGCTTGTCGCATGAGCCACACGGGCGCCCTCTCTCCATTGATCCCCCGGAGTGCTTGTAATAAAAGTGCGGTCATCTCGTCAAAAGGCGCGCTAAGATCGCATCTACTGTAAATCCAAAGTGCTGCGCAAGTGCGGTATGGGGAGCCGATTCTCCAAATGTCTCCATGCTAATCGCAATGCCTTCCGGTCCTATCCACTTAGACCAGCCAAAACTTACACCTGCTTCGATGCTCACTCTCCTTCCTATATCTCCTCCCACGATGCTTTGTTGATAGGAATCGCTTTGCTTTTCAAAAAGTTCCCAACAAGGCATGGAAATCACTCGTACGCCTTTTCCATGTTTTTCTAGAGCTGCTGCCACATCTAAAGCTAACGAAACTTCTGAACCTGTAGCTATCAGCGTAAAATCTGGTTTCTCTACTTTCTCTTTTTGCACAATGTACGCGCCTCTTCCCATTCCTTTTTCATACGAAACATTGCAAACGCTTAATTCGGGAAGTGATTGCCTAGAAAGAATAAGTGCCGTTGGCCCTCGATACTGCACTGCAGCAAACCATGCCATCTTTGTCTCCCAATGATCGGCTGGCCGGATGACATGCAGGTTGGGCATGGCACGCAAAGCTGCCAAATGCTCAATGGGTTGATGCGTAGGACCATCTTCTCCCAAAAAAATGGAATCATGAGTAAATTGGTAGATGACGGGAACGTGGGAAAGTGCGGCAAGGCGAATTGCATTTCGCATATAATCGGAAAAGGTCAAAAAGGTACCGACATAAGGAGTGATCATATCCGTCTCTGCTAAACCAGTAGCAATCCCTGCCATGGCAAATTCTCTCACCCCATATCGAATGTTTCGCCCACTAAAATCTCCCTTTTTGAGGAGGGAAAACTTCTTCAGCATCGTCATGTCGGAACCGGAAAGATCTGCAGATCCCCCTAAAAGCTGTGGGAGATGATCTCCAAGCGTTTGCAATACGAGGCCAGCGCTTGCCCGAGTAGCCAAGGGACTTTTCATTTCCGTCTTTCGAAGAGCATCTTCTAAATCATGGGGGATTTTCTTTTCGACCATTTGCATAAATGTGGTGTAGAGATCAGGCTTCGCATGCGACCATGTTCGAAAAAGCTCTTTCCACTTTGCTTCGCTAGCAGCGTCTTTTTCTGCTTTTGTTTGGAAAAAATCATAAACAATACGGGGAACAAAAAAATCCTCTTCAGGCAATCCTAGATTTTTTTTCACTAGCTCCACTTCTTCTTGTCCCAATGGGCTTCCATGCGCGTGATGCGTCCCTTGTTTATGGGGCGATCCTTTTCCGATGATCGTACGCATCTGAATGAAACAAGGTCTCTCCTGCGAATGGCGCAAGCGCGTAAAGAGCGCATCCATCGCATCAAAATCATATCCGTCTAATTCATACGTCTCCCATCCATAAGCTTGATATCGCAAAAGTGTATCTTCCGAACAGGAAGCCGCTAGAAAATCATCCAGGGTAACTTTATTTGCATCGTAAATGAGGATGAGGTTGTTCAATCCCAAATGACCTGCCAAAGAAGAAGCTTCCGAAGAAACGCCTTCCATGATGCATCCATCTCCTGCCAAACAATATATTTTCTGATCAAACAGAGGAAATTCCGGTGTATTGAAACGACTCGCGAGCCATTTTAATCCCAATGCTTGACCCACTGCATTTGCAACTCCTTGTCCCAGCGGTCCTGTCGTTGCCTCCACTCCTGCCGTAAGATGATATTCCGGATGGCCCGGAGTTTTTGAGCCTAGCTGGCGAAACTTTTTGATCTCATCCATGGAAAGATCAAATCCGGAGAGATGAAGAAGAGAGTAAAGCATCATGGCACCGTGTCCGGCAGAAAGGACAAAGCGATCTCGACCCAGCCATTTGGGATTCTTAGGATTATGCCGCAAAAGTACGCCGTAGAGATATGCACCAAATTCAGCACAACCCATGGGGAGTCCGGGATGCCCAGAATTTGCCTTTTGTACAGCTTCCATGGAAAGCTCTCGTACAGTATTTGCTATCTTTCCCAGTTGCTCTTTTAGTGTTGCATCCATCACAACCTCCAATCAGGGAAAGTATAGAAGGCCTATGCTCTAATTTTCAACTTTTGTGGCGTTTTTAAGAGAGATTTACTAACTCACGATATATCGTCATGTCCTGTAATATTTCGCAATGTTCCATGAGTGCATCACACTTTTTTTGCAAAGCAAGGATGACATCCTCATCGCAAGCTTTCAAAAAGGAAACATTCTCATCAGAAACTTTTACGAGGATATCGGATATATCATGATCGAATAAGTGAGCGGCTTTCAAGACCATATCGTTTCTATTCGCAATGTACTTTTTTAATGAAAGGGCAAGCGTTTGAGAAATACGCAGATCGATTCCACGCATTTTATTTTGCAATTCACTTTTTGTTCCTCCTATTAAAAACACTTCTGTAGGATGCTCTTTCGTTCCACCTACTTGCAGAAACATTTTCTCGAAAGACTTTTGATAAGTTACCATCGTTGCATCATCAAGATGAGCAAAGGCAATGCGGTGGGTATGTCTATTCATCGCAAAAAGTCCAATACAAGATCCTATGCCTGTCGTTCCCATGGGTCGACCTGAAGAAATGGCAGAAACAGCAAATGCATGTTCTGGAACAACGATCGCGTCTTTGCAATCTTCTAGGGATGCATTGCAAAAGAGAATTGGGTCAGCAACAATTTGCACACCATTATTTTCCTTGATTTCACTGATGTACTCTTTGAACAAATGTTCTTGAAGCCTTTCATTTTCATAAATTTTTTTCATAGCATCTTCCAGGGCTGAAAAAAATGTATTCATTTGAAGTGTAAGCTCTACAAACTGTTCTGGAATCGAGTTGATGCGCGTAGAAAGTTCTTGAAGATTCAATTTACTCGCAAATGCAATGATTGATGAATTTTTTTCTTGCTTCCATAGAAATAAAGGCCACTGTGACTGCAAATGAATATTTTTTGGAGGAAGAATCTTTACATTATCTATATGTATCTGGTCTTCAGTAATTTTGGCAACACAGTCAAAGAAACTTTCTTTAAGCTGCTTAAAATCAATGGAATAGTTGCCTTCAAGATGAAGAGCTTTGATGGGGAGATTGAAATAACTTATTGTCATAAATTGTTTTAACGATTTGTTTATAAATATATAATTATAATATATATTATATATTAATTAGTAAATAATTTAAACATCTGTTGTACTGGACAAAAAATGATTTCATGTAGCGCATGTCCTTAGTTGTGAATACATAAAACACGACAATAAGCGCCTAAATTTTCTAAGGCTCATCTCTCCAAAAATTGCTCTTCGTATCCAGTTCAATCCATCTCGAAATAAACTCCTAGCCCTTCTTCCATGGGTCTTCATCTCTATGGGGCCTTCTCAAGCCTTGATATCCCCAGTGCGGTAAGCCCAACAAAACCCGATGACGAGTACGAACAGTAGTTTTTCGATTTTATCTGCGTCTATCATATGCATATCTTCCATATCGCGGAAGCGCTCGTTCTAAAATCTCAACACAATCTTCAGGATAAGAGGATCTCCTCAAGATGTAGCACAAACTGAAAGTGGGGAA
>JAKAAD010000037.1 GCA_021802305.1 bacterium | reverse complement strand
GGAAGCCCGTAATATGGAACCAGAAGAAAAATACTACGCAAAGGAAAATTTCATGGGAAAGGTCGATCTGGAATTACAGTATGCGCGAATAAACCAGCTGGATTTTACAGTGAACGAGTTGCAACTACTCGTAAAGATCAAAGCAAAGGAGATAGCACTCCTCCAATTGACAAGAACCGATGATAAAACCGCTACTGCACCTACTGAAGAAGTAATAAACAACGATCCGCAAACAGAAAGGGCGCTACAAAACGAGATTGAGCAATTGAAGATCAAATTGAAGAATCTACAATCCCAGTCTCATGTAGGGATAGTAGAGGTGATGTCATGGGAAGACATACAAAAATACGCATCAGAAGAGAAAAGGCCAGACGTGGAGAAGGAGCAGATGCGCTTCTTCATGCTTTGCAGAGAGTTTGATAAGACTTGGCCCGTTTTGAATGAAAAAGAGGAAGAACGCGACCGGCTTCAAAAACAACATACTGCCTTAGCTAAACAGTTATCAGAGATAAAGTCCTCACGAGCAACTTTTGCTTCGACGCAGCAAACTTTAGGACATGTGTTTCAGCAAAGCTTGCAAGAGATGAAAAAGGCGACGCAATGGGTGTACAATGCTCTTCCCGTGCCGGTGATCACCACGTTTAGTGGAACAACAGCAGTCATGCTGGCGCCTTTTTTTTTTCGTTATTTTCATTCTCCTTCTTGAAAAGCAAGTTTTGCCATTTCTTACTACAGAAAGCCTTAAGAGTAGGGTTGCCCAATGGATCCCTTCTCTGCCGCCTAGCAAGGAGGGATAGGGAATCTCATCAAAGACGGGAACAATACCACTCGTTCATCAAATTGATTGGGTGTATCGTGAAGAATGTGCCAGAAGAGGCCATCGCAAATTCGAATGCATGGAAAAAATAGCGCTTTGCCATACTGGAGCTCCGTTCCATGAATGTTCATGCTTTGAGCATTGACGCAGACGAATAGCATTGTTGTGAAAAGGCTTACATCTCTTGTATCGTTCGATATGGCTATTCCCGACCGCAGAGTCAGATTGCCCTACGTGATGGTAGCATTCTTAAGAGCATTTCTTTGACTTTGCCTTGCCAGATATTCAGATTGCCAAAAGTCGGCAAATTCTTGATATGTCGGAGCGCTGTCTTTGGTCAGAGCTGTTTTCATAGTTAAAAATGAATTACTCAACAATGCGAAGCGCTTGATAGCGCTTGAGCTCGTCTCGGAGACGTGCAGCTTCTTCGAAATGCATTTCTTTGGCTGCACGACGCATCGCTCGTTCAGTTTCGCGCATTTTTTTGTCGATTTCCATGGAGGATAGAAGGGGTTTTTGCTGCGCATCTGTCGTCTCTTCTAGGGGAGGAACCATGTCTTCTATAGGAGCACGCTTGGCTGTTCGCGGTGAGATGCCATGCTTTTTGTTGTATTCTTGCTGTATCGCACGTCTTTCATGAGTGATTGCAATGCAATTTCGAATCGAAGGGGTCTCTTTATCCGCATACATGACGACGCGACCGCGTTCATTGCGCGCTGCACGCCCGCATGTTTGGATGAGTGCAGTTTGACTGCGAAGAAAACCCTCTTTGTCAGCGTCAAGGATGCAGACAAGGGAGACTTCGGGAAGGTCGAGGCCTTCTCTGAGTAGATTGATGCCCACGAGAACGTCAAAGGTCCCTCTTCGCAAATCGTTGAGGATGTGAACGCGCTCTAGCGTATCGATATCAGAATGGAGATATTTCGCACGTACGTTGATCTCTTGTAGGTATTTGCTGAGGTCTTCTGCGAGTCTTTTTGTTAAGACAGTGACAAGGATGCGTCCTCCGCATTCGATCTCTTGCTGGATTTGTTCAAGGCAATCATCGATTTGTTGCGAGGCGGGCTTAAGAACAATTTCAGGATCGAGGAGTCCTGTAGGGCGCAGAATTTGTTGTACGACATCCCCCCCTGCCTCTTGGATCTCAAAAGAACCGGGGGTAGCAGAGACGTAAATCACATGGTGAAAATGTTCATACGCCTCTTCAAATTTTAAGGGGCGATTATCGAAAGCAGAAGGCAAGCGAAATCCAAATGCGACAAGGGAGAGTTTGCGCGAACGATCTCCATTATACATGGCATGCATTTGCGGAAGCGTTTGATGCGATTCATCAATGACTAAGAGAAAGTCCTTTGGAAAGTAATCCAACAAACAAGGGGGTGGTTCTCCGGAACTTCTTTGACTAAAGTGGCGTGAATAGTTTTCAATTCCCTTGCAAAACCCGATCGTTTTGATCATCTCCATGTCGTAAAGCGTGCGTTCGCGGATGCGCGCCCCTTCCACGAGACGATTTTCACTTTCAAAATGGGCAATGCGTTCATTGAGTTCCGCTTTGATCGTTTCAAGAGCAGCCAAGCGAATTTCTTCAGGAGTCACATAATGAGAACCGGGGTAGAGGACGAATTCCTCAAGGGTTGCTCGTACTTTGCCCGTTAATGGGTCAATGGATCGGATGCGCTCAATATCATTTCCGAAAAATTCAATGCGATAAGCAAGATCTTCTTCATAAGCAGGCATGATTTCGATGACATCGCCGCGCACGCGAAAAGAAGAGCGCAGGAGATCAAGATCGCTTCGCTTGTAGTGCATATGGACAAAGCGCAGGAGCAAATCGTCACGCCGGTGGCGCTCTCCCATGCGCAGGCGAATGAGCATTTTAGCATAGTATTCAGGAGTCCCCAAGCCATAAATGCAAGAGATCGAGGCAATGATAATGACGTCTTTGCGTTCAATGAGAGATCGCGTGGCAGAAAGTCGCAGGCGATCAATCTGATCATTGATGGCAAAATCTTTCTCAATGTAAGTGTCTGTGCGTGCGATATAGGCTTCTGGCTGATAGTAATCGTAATAGGAAACAAAGTACTCCACGGCGTTGTCTGGAAAGAATGCTTTAAACTCTTGGTAGAGCTGCGCTGCGAGCGTTTTATTATGGGCAATAATGAGAGTAGGTTTTTGGTATTTGGCAATGACATTGGCAATCGTAAACGTTTTACCGGATCCTGTAATGCCAAGAAGCACTTGCGCTCTTTTGCCTTCGCGCAATCCTGAGACCAAATGTTCAATGGCTTGAGGTTGATCGCCGCAAGGAGAAAATGTGGACTTGAGTTGAAACGCGTTATCCATGAGTCATGGAGAACATTTGCAAAATCATCACAAAAGAAGCAAATGCAATCGTACAAAGAAGAGTTGCTCTTCCGCCCATTGTTTCTCGAACCGGAGGGGTGTTTGCTCGATAGTAGCGGCCAATCCACACCATGCATGCAGGAAGAAGCCCAAAAAGAATCACAGCGCAAATCCCTCCTGCAAAATTCAGCGCTGCAAAAAAGAGTCGCGGCGAGATAAGCGCAGGAATAAGAGGGGGGACAAAAGTCAACATGCAAAGAAAGAGAGATTCTTTTCGTTCCATTTTGAGCCCATCAGCTAGAAAATGGACGAGGCTGAGTGCTTGTGCGAGAAAAGATGTGAGCAAGGCGAAAAAGGCAAATCCCTGAGAAAATATGCGCAAAAAAGGAGAAGACATCACATGAGCCATTGCTTGCGAAGCTTCTTCTCCCAATTGCAAGCTGCGAAGTAGAAACGGGAAGGGAACAATCCCTAAAACGAGGATTTGCCAAATAAGATAGAGCGCGAGAGTGAGAAGGCTTCCTCCGAGAATGGTTCGCTTTAAACGGCGAATGTCACCTTGTAGATATCCAAAAAGACTGGGGATCATATTGTGAAAGCCAAAGGCAATGACGAGAATCGGAAGAGGAGCGAGCATGTATGTAGGAGCACTGCGCAAGAGAAAATCAAGGTTGATTGTAGGAAGACCCATGGCAATGAGAAATCCAAAGAAGAGGAGTTTGCCCACCATAAGCGCTCTATTGGTCAAATCCACAGCGCGGACGCCAAGAGCCACAATGCCACCAAAGAGCAAAACAAAAAAGAGCGCTCCCGCCCAGGAAGGAATGGAAAACATAGTGAGCAATAAGTTTGAGATTCCAGAAATGTACGCAACCAATAGAGCATAGAAGAGGAAAAGATAGGTGATCCAGCAAAGAATTTTTCCCCAAGCACCCAGGTTTTGTTCTACCATTGTAAGTAGATTGACCTGATGCGGATACCAACTCATCACTTCAACGAGCAGGTAGGCACTCACTGTCATAAAAAGCCAGGAGAGAAAGAAGAGGAGTAGCGAAGGGAAAAATCCAGCAAGCCCACTTAAGATAGGTAGTCCCAGCATTCCTGCGCCAATGCAACTCCCCGCAATGAGAAGCATCCCGCCAATCTCTTTACTATTGACTCTTTTTTTCTGCGATGCGCAGCTCTTGTCCAAGTCTACCGAGCTCATAGCCTTCCCAATCTACAAATTTAAAAAATCGTTCAAAACAGGGTTGAACATTCACGACTATCTTTGCAAGCTCTTGTGCGATGAAGCGATAATTAGGGTGTCCTTGAGGCGCGGAGCGAAGTTCGCAGATCCATTGAAGAGCGCGCAGATTGATGTGCCAACTCCAGCGAATATAATGTGCCATGGGAACAACGTACTGTGCTTCTTCCGGGAATTCAGAGGAAATACTGCGAAAAGCATTACTTGCCATGTGCATTGCGTTTCGATAAGGTCCTTCGAGTTCTGTGTCGATGATTTCGCGCGGGATGTAATAGCCTAAATCACAAGTAAGAAATTGGCGTTCTTGTGTCAGCGTGCGATGGCGTTGCAAATCTCGATAGATTCCATAATCAGCAATGATCTCAAACGTGAACGATGCGTATTCCAAAGCGCGCGGTGACTTCTGACGTCGATTCGTTCGCGGATGAGCAGCTGCATCTAAAATGGCAGATAGCTCTTCCGGAGGCATACTTTTACAGGCCGCAAGAAGAGCATCATAGGAACTTCGAGAATGTTCATAGAGAAGCGCAGCTGCCACTTTGGCGGGGTTATCGGGATCAAATGCAACTAAATGGACTCCCGGTGTAGACCTTTCTGTGGGTTGTACAGGAGTGCGGTGCATGAGCGTTTTTAAAGCGCTTTGCACGTGTTGCACGTATTCCGCATGTGCTTTTTGGTGTCTATGGCCCAATTCTCCTCGCCGAACAAAGGATGGGATGACCTTGGATAGCTCTCTATGCGCTTTTTTTCCTAAATCTTGCAATTCCACAAGAGTATGTGCATGGAGCTTTTGGCAAAGATTTTCAAAAAATCGGCCATTTCCAAACACTCCTAGATTCGTAAGCACGCTAGCCGGAAGAAGGCCGCGCAAGCAATCCAGAACCTTTGCGCGCAGTGCAGCATGGTAGGCAGTCGGGGAAATGTCTTCTTCTTTAGGGAAAGTAATGCTCAATTTTTCTGTTAGAGGAGGAATTAATTGAGAATACGTATCGAAAAGAGCGTTGCACGTCTCTAGATAGAGATTGCGATAGGCTGAAGCCATTAAAATCGGTTCTTTATAGAAGAGGTATTCGCCATCTATTTTTTGATCAAAATAGATATAGCGCGTCGATTTTTCAAGAGGGGAACCGCCAATGCGACAATCTTCGATGACTTTTGTTGCAATCACGGAAATGCCCTCCAATGCAAGATGGGTACCTCCTAACTCCCCAATGGAATCATCTCCATAGCCATCGAGAATCCTGTCGTAAAAATTCTGAGCCTTTCGTATGGCATCAATGTGACCTTCTCGTGCATTTGCAATTCCTGTAATGGAGGGAAAGGCAGTCTCTTCATTGAGGATGAACTCTTTGAGGAGAAGCGATCGAAGTCCTAATAGGGAACGAGAGTAACGAGAAAAAAGCGCTCCCTTGACCACTTCCGGCAAATTGCAAAGCGCAAAGACATTACTTGTGGTGCTTGTGACATAGTGCTCGAGAATAGCATGCTGGTTCTCGGTAAATGTTTCACAATTGCGTGTCATCGGTAAAACCTTCCTACATAAGAGTCTGTTGTTCAAGCGACAGTCTCTAAAATGACAGAATGGCTTGGAAAATGCAAATGGCCTATACACAAGTGCATGCAAAAATAGGGTTTTGGCTACGGCGGACAGCCACAGCAGTTGAGCTCTTTTACATCGCATAATCACTTCAAATTGTGCTGCTTCAACGGCAGCTTTGCTTGGTTTAAATGCAGGGCGCCTTCTTGCCAAATTTCCAATTTTTGCATGCACTTGTGTATAATAGACCTCTTGCGTAACTAAGGCTTCATCGATTGAAAATTGACAAAAGCTTAGTTATGCAAGAGGTTTAGTATGCAATTGAAAATGAAATGGCTCTCCATATGTTGTGCTTTCTTTCTTCCCTCAATAGTGGTTTGTTTGCCCAAAGAGATGACGATGAAAGAAAAAGTAGGGCAATTGCTCATGGTGCATTTTCATGGCGAAGAAGCGAATGAAGATGCAAAGTGTTTGATCCAAGATCTTGGAGTGGGCGGGATCATTTACTACAGTTGGGCAAATGGTCTTCATTCTCCTCATCAAGTGCGCGTTCTGAGCCAAGGGTTGCAATCCATAGCTCAACAAAATCGCAATCCCATCCCCTTATTCATTTCTGTGGATCAAGAAGGGGGAGTAGTGAGTCGATTCCATCAAGGGTTTACTTCGTTTCCCGGCAATGGAGCGCTCGGAAGAACCAAAAACCTTGATCTTGCAGAAGAGATTGCTTTTGCCATGGGGGAGGAGCTTCGTTCTGTGGGAGCCAATATGAATTTAGCTCCGGTGATCGATGTCAATGTGAACCCAAAAAATCCCGTAATAGGCATTCGTTCTTTTGGGGATGATCCGGCATTAGTTGCTGCTTTTGGCCACAGGATGTTGCAAGGCAATAAGCGAGCGCATGTGATTGGAGTGCCTAAGCATTTCCCCGGTCATGGCGATGTCGATACGGATTCGCATGAAAATCTACCTATTGTTCGCAAGTCGATGGACATGTTGCGCAAAATCGAACTCATTCCATTTGAGCGACTTGCTCCTGAAGCAGAAGCCATCATGACTGCTCACATATTAGTGCCCGCATTGGATACAAAAAATTGTGCCACATTATCAAAAAATACCATTGCCTACCTTAGAGATGTTTTGCACTTTTCAGGAGTTGTGATTTCAGATTCATTGGTGATGCAAGGGGTATTAAAAAAATGCCAAACGGTGGAAGAAGCGGCGATCCAAGCGATCAATGCTGGTTGCGATTTGCTCATTTTGGGAGGAAGGCAACCGATCAGTTTTGCAGGCACATGCGAGTTAACGGTTGCTGATATGAAATCGATCCACAGTGCGCTCATGCGTGCGGTAGAAGAAGGAAGGATCACAATAGAACGGCTCGACGAAGCAGTAGGAAGAGTTCTTGCGTTGAAGGAAAAGTATCTCTATCAAGAGACTCCTGCAACGGATGTCCCATGGGCAATGCACCAAGCTCTTGCCAAAAAGGTGGCAGCTCTCGCTTTACAAGAAGTACATCGCGAACCTCTACCGGATCTCAGCGAAAAGAAAATCTTGATGGTTGCTCCAGAATTATTGCGAGAAGCGTTGTCGCAAACATCTTTTAGAGCAGGCTCGGATGTGTTCTTTTTTAAAGGGCTGCATCCTTCCACCGATGAAATAGAAAATGCAAGGAAGAGGATGGAGGAGGCCGATGTTCTATGCATCTTTTCATACAATGCTTGGAAGAGCCGATCGCAGCAGGCACTCATACAAGGGCTTCTGGACAGAGGAAAACCCCATGTGCTCATTGTGGTGAGAGATCCATTGGATGCTGAGCTTTTCCCCATGGCAAAACACGTTTGGTGGACATTTAGTCCTACAATTCCATCCATTCAGGCAGTATGCGAAAAAATGTACGAACGCTAAGGCACCCATTTGCACACGATCTCCATCTCGTTTCGCTGCCAGGAACGAATGCGCGAACGATAGTTTGTTTACATGGATACGGGGCTAATTTCCGAATCATCGAAATGGTCAAAGCAACAAAGTTGGTAGATGCAACCCTCGTTGGCTTTAATTTTCCCGATCACGATTTGCTCGAGAGACCTTGCGATCCAGAGAAGCTTTCTTTTGGCACTATGGAAGAATTGCTTCCAGCTCTATACGTTCTCAAGCATTGTGTGGTCGATGAATGTCGAACCGCGATCGATACCTATGGTTTTTCTGCAGGAGGAGCTGCCCTCATCAATATTCTCGGCGTTCTCAACACAAAGACATATGACGAACAGCTCAAAGAGATTGGCATCTCAGAAAAAGAAAAAGCAACCATTTTGCTTGCAATACAGAAGGGAATTGTTCTTTTAGATGCTCCTCTAAAATCTGTGGAAGAGATCATGGAGAAGCGAGAGCCAAATCCCGAATTAGAGGCGATTGCACATCAATACCGTCGTAACCATTTTTGCCCTCTTGATTCAATCAAGCGATTACATGGGTTATCATTGAACATCCTTTTGTACTTCGAAGAACCTGATGAAATAGTTGGTAATCGAGATGATGCAGTGCTGGTGGAATTGCTCAAAAATGCCAACAAACAAGGGAGCACAACAGTGATTACCGGAAGTAGCGGGGGGCACGCTACAATTCATTGGAAGCTGTGGCAGCAGTATGCACAAAGATGTACATGAGGAGTCTTCGTTGGGAATTCTACCTAAGATACACCAAGAAAGAAACCTAAAGCATTTGTAGATACACGTCGATCACTTTTCCATAGACAGATTTTCAGCGTCTGGTATGATAAGCCGCGATCATGCAAAACAAAATTTGTTTTAAAAGGACGTTGCGATGCTCACGGCATTGAGTATTGCCTCAATGGGCTCGGATGCTTTTTGGCCTACCACAAAGAGTTGGAAAAGTACGGCTCTCTGGATGGGGGCTGCAGTTTCTGCAATTCGTGCTGTTTCCGCGGTCGTGCAACATAGATCTCTTCGTAGAAAGTATCGATATGTGATTTTGACAACACTGCTTGCTTGGTCTGCGCGTTACATAAAGCAACAAGATATTCGAGAAAGCTTAGAAAAGAGCGCTGAGAAGCATGCCTCTCAGGCAAAAGCAATGCGGGATAGCTTGATTGCGTTTGAAACACTTTTAAGAGAAGGCAAAGCTGTACAAGAGGAGTGGGGGGCATTGTTGTGCAAGTTTGAAACGAGCTCCATTCCCTATGCGAAAGAGCTCATCGCTATCCTCACTCTACTGAAGGACATTGGATGTGGGGAAGCAATGGAAAAAAAGATAGCAGAACTTAAACAAATGGAGCTGCAATTGCAGCTCACGTGCCAACGTTTAGAAGGGATAAAATTAGCTTTTCAACAAGAGATTGAGATGCACGCTACAATGAGCGAGAAGCATCGTGCAAACAATCAAAAATTACAGGAGCAAATCAATCGACTACACGGCAAGCGGGACGGG
>JAKAAD010000036.1 GCA_021802305.1 bacterium | reverse complement strand
ACCGAATCGCTATTCGAACATGGTATGATCAAGGATCTCCCCGCACTGATGAAGTATTCTCTCACGGAAACTTACTAGAAGGAACCTATTTCACAATCCACAATGTGGCCGAGGCAGAAGTAACAAGAGGCCAAGGCGTTCGAATGGAACGAAATGAGAGAGGTCTTTTGTTAGCAAAAGAACTCATCGAAAACGGTCATCCTGTATTTCGAGAAACGTTTTATTCCAACGGAATGCTTGCATCTAAATCTGCTCTTCGCGATGGAAAAATTCATGGTACGCGGTCTACTTTTGGGCAAGACGGTGATCCGCTTGCCGTTGAAGAATGGGTCGATGGCAACCTTCACGGCTTAGCTACTTATTTTAAAAATGGCATCAAGTATCGAGAAGTGCCCTATCACTCCGGGAAAAAAGAGGGTGTAGAACGGACATTTATTGATGGGCGCGTCATTGAGCAAGAGATCTCTTGGGAAAACGATGTACGCCATGGTCTCACAACGATTTACGTGGATGGCAACCCTGAAATTGAGCAATGGTATTATCGCGATAATCCCGTGCGCAAAGAGCGTTTTGACGAACTCGTCAAGTTCGACCTGCAGATCCAAGAAGGCCATCGCATGCTGAATCAGTTGTAATATTTTAATCAAAATATAAGTCGCTAATTTTCAGTTATTTGTAAATTTTGTTGCCTGAATATTTAAAGTGGTGGTTTCATGAGGCATGTCAAAAGGATGCAAACGTTGACGAGGAGAGGTGAGGAATCGTGCTTCCTATGGGGCCCTAGGCAAGTTGAAAAAACCACCCTCTTACTTGAGTTATTTCCCAAATCTCCTCGATACAATTTGTTGCTAGCGAGTGAAGCAAGGCGTCTATCCACAACTCCTTCATGAATGAGACAAGAACTTTTTGGCTCGTCATCCAGGTTGTTTCCCTGTGATCATCGAAGAGGTACAAAAAGTGCCGGAGCTCATTGATGAAGCCCAGACTCTCATTGTCGAAAATCAAATGCAATTCATTTTGTGCGGATCGAGCGCACGCAAATTAAAACAACAAGGCGCTAATCTTTTAGGGGGAAGAGCATTGCGTTTTGAAATGTTTCCCTTAGTCTATCTAAAAATTCTTCATTTTGATCTTTTGCGCGCGCTACATCATGGGTTACTGCTACAGCCCTACTGGCACACAACGAGCCAACTCGAAGTGGATTTTATTTTAGGAGACCACGAAATCGCATTCGAAGTAAAAGGTAGAAAAAACATCAATGGCAATCATTGCAAAGGCTTACACGCCTTTGCTAAAGCATTCGATTGTAGTTTCCATGGAGAAAAACCCTAGAAAAGTGAACAATGTTCTTATATTGCCTTGGCAGATCTTCTTAGAAAGGCTTTGGTCTAATGAACTGCTGTAAAAGTCTGCCGTTCGACTCCAACACTTCCCATTGCAATAGGAATGCGCGTCATGGGCTCGAGATCGTACGAGTCCCCTGTTTGAAAGCGATGGTAGACATGATAGCCCAGCCCGGCAATCATTGCTGCGTTATCCAATACAAGGCCCCTTTCTGGGAAAAAGAGAGAACGTCCCCGGCAGTGTTCTGCCAAAAGCTCTCGCAACCGTTGATTGTTGCACACACCTCCCCCACAAAAGAGCGATTTACACCCAAATGCATCCATTGCCGCTCCAACCTTTTGCGCAATCGAGAGTAGAATAGTCTCTTGAAAATCTGCAGCAATATCTGCTTTCTCCTGTTCACTCCATGCACAGGGCTCCTTCTTTTCTGCATTTTGCCCCTTTACTGCATAGAGAACAGAAGTCTTCAATCCAGAAAAGGAGAAATCCCATTTGTTCCTTTTGACTTTGGGCAATGAAAAAAGACCCACTCTTCGTTGACTCTTCTTTGCAAGCATTTCAATAGCAGGCCCTCCAGGATAAGGGAGCTCTAGTATGGCAGCCACTTTATCAAAAGCCTCTCCTGCCGCATCATCTAAGGTTTGCCCAATTCGTTCGTAAGAACCAATCGCGTGAATCTTCACTAAGAACGTATGGCCCCCTGAAACGACAAGACCTAAACCGGGCAAAGGAGGATCTTCGAGCGGCATCATAGCAGCATAGAGATGCGCCTCCACGTGATTTACTCCGATAAAAGGACGCTGGAGAGCAAAGGACAGTGCCTTTGCTGCCTGTATGCCAATGAGCAATGCCCCGATGAGTCCCGGCCCTTTAGCAACTGCAATGAGGTCGATAGCCTTTATGTCCAAATGCGCTTTTTCTAAGGCTCTTTCGACAACGGGAATGAGTAAATCTACATGTTTTCGACATGCAAGCTCTGGATAGACCCCACCAAATACTTGATGATCGCTCGCTTGCGAATCAATTTCATTGGACAGGATCCTTTTGCCATCTTCTACAACTGCAGCAGCAGTTTCATCGCAAGTTGTTTCTAAGCCAAGAACACGCATCCGAGCATGTTATCAAATTGATCATTAAATTGTGTATCTTCTATGCGCAGGCCATTAGATCTTCTCTTACCAAAGTACACAAGTATACTCAATCTACTACGAGCCACAAGTCTCGCACAGTCGTCTAAAGGGCACTGGCCGCGCCTCTTTCTTGAAAGCTCGTACGCGTGGAGCCTGTTGACATTCTGTACTACAACATCCAGTCCTTTCTTCTGCACAATAGAGACAAGATAGAAAGAGTTCATTGCACTCTACATTTGCACAGTTGTAATAGAGATCCGAGAACTTTTGACAAAAGGTGCAGCGGCTAATTACTTCTGCCTCTTTCTTTGTATCTATCGAGACAGATAACCGATCATCAAAGACAAAAAGCTTTCCTCTCCAATGCGCAGATCCCTCATCGAGTCCATATTGTATGACTCCGCCTTGTAATTGATAGACATTGCGAAACCCTGCTTTCCTTAAGAGGGGCGAGAAAAGTTCGCATCGAATTCCTCCGGTACAATACATCAGTACCCTTGTTGCCTCGACATCCCGTTCTTTTTGGAGTTTTTGTGCATAGAGAGGAAAATCGCGAAAGTTTTCAAAAGGCAGAAGTTCTGCCCCCTCAAAGTGTCCAATTTCCCATTCGTAGCGATTGCGCACATCGAGAATGAGCAGATCTTCTTTCTTTTCTTCGAGTGCTTTTCGAAATTCTCGGGGTGTAATATAGCTTCCTCGTTGAGAAAAATCCACTGCTTGGTCCAACGCGACAAGCTGTTTTCTATATTTAACGGTCGTTCTAGGGAATACGTGAACGGGGTGGAAATGTGTTTTAAACGCAATTTCGGAAAACCGCTCATCGCTTTTGAGCCAGGCTATATAGGCTTCTCCATCTTTTTCACTCGCACTCATTTGCCCATTGATTCCCTCATGAGAAATATAAACCCGGCACCGAATGTCTTTGCCTTCCAGAAAGGCACGATGTTTTGCTACCTCTTGTTGAGGATCTTCAATGGTTGTAAAAAAATAATAAGCAAGAATAACCATCATTTTTTTGTTAGGCTATCATGATCATTCCTCAGTAGCCTGTCAATGGATTTCCTATTCAAAAATTAAGTTATTAGACCTCTTCCATAGCTAAGCTTCTGTCAATTTTTGGTTTCGGGACCATAGCAACATGCTGATATCGCCATCATGAACTTTCGTTGTAGAAAAAAGAGTTCTGTGATATCGTGCTATCTTTTAAAGGAGAACTCATGGTCCGTTATATTGGTCCGAAGAACCGCATTGCACGACGCTTAGGCGCGAACATCTTTGGTAAGCGACGCAATCCCCTACTGCATAAACCGAATCCGCCCGGTATGCACGGTGCAAAAAGGAAAAAGAAATCGGACTACGGTACACAGCTTGCAGAGCAACAAAAGTTGAAAGCTGCTTACGGAATGCTTCCCAAAAAGAAGCTCGTTCGCTACTACCGGGAAGCCTCTCGCTCTTTAGGAAACACGTCTCAAAAATTTATTGAAAGACTCGAATGCCGTTTGGATACACTCGTCTATCGGCTAAAATTTGCACCTACGATCTTTGCTGCACAACAACTCGTTTCCCATGGACATGTCCTCGTCAATGGGAAAAAAGTCGATCGTCGTTCTTTTTTTGTAAGACCTGGAATGGTGATCTCGATCAAGCCAAAATCGCAAACGATTCCCTTCATTAAAGAAACGCTTCAAAACCCCAATGTCTCTCTACCGGAATACCTCTCTAACGATCCTGAAAAATTCTCCGGGCAGCTCCTCGTCTCTCCTGAAATCGATCAAGTTCCCTTTCTGCAGCCCATTCACGTTCCTACCGTGTGTGAATTTATTGCTTTCACGAGCTAGTGTCTCGTTGCGTACGTTCGAATATTTTTGACTAGTGTCAAAGCCCTCGGATTGGTGTAGATTTGTATGGCAAAACTCCCTGCTGCGGAAGATCTCCTCATCGGCGCGCATACCTCTGCGCAAGGAGGGGCTCATCGTGCACTCCTTGCAGCCTTTGAGATCGGAGCAACTACTGCGCAGCTCTTTACGAGCAATCAACGACAATGGCATGGCCGCACGATTAACGCTGAAGAAGTAGAGCTTTTTCACAAAACCTTGAAAGAGACTGGTCTCAAAAAAATCATGAGCCATAGCAGTTATCTGATGAATCTTGGCTCTCCCGATCATGACAATCTACATAAAAGTCAAAAGGCCTTTCGAGAAGAACTCGAGCGCTGCCATCAATTAGATCTTACCTTCTTGAATTTTCATCCAGGCTCCGCTTTGACAGATTCGGAAGAAGCGTGTGTAGAGCGCATTGCGAAAAGCCTTCTTTCTTTAGAAAAAGTCACCAACCAGGGGCATACTCGCCTGCTTCTTGAAACAACAGCCGGACAAGGCTCAAATGTAGGAGATTGTTTTGAACATCTCTCCTATATCATCAATCGCGTGCACCAAAAAATACCCATTGGCGTATGCATCGATACTTGCCATATCTTTGCAGCAGGCTATGACATTCGTACCCAAAAAGCATGGGAAGCTACCTTGGAAGAATTTGATCGCATCATTGGCCTCAAACATCTCTACGCGTTTCATGTAAATGATTCCGTCCACCCCCTCGGTTCACACAAAGATCGTCATGCAAGCCTTGGCAAAGGCGCTATTGGCCTAGAATGCTTTCGCTTCGTAATGAGCCACCCAAAACTTCGTGAAATTCCCAAATATTTGGAAACTCCAGAGGGACCGCCTGTTTGGAAAAAAGAAATAGCTCTGCTAAGGTCGTTTGGATGAATCGCACAAAAATAGCCCAAATCACAGAAAAACACATCGATCAAGAGCTCACCGTTGCGGGTTGGGTACGCACCCTCCGTGCGCAAAAAAACTTTGCCTTTCTAGAACTTAGCGACGGCTCCACGTTGACACATCTTCAAGTCCTCTTGGATCATACTCTTCCTCAGTATGAAGAACATCTAAACGCCCTCTCGACCGGTACTGCGCTCTCTATCACTGGAACGCTCGTTAAAAGCCCAGGGAAAAGGCAATCTTGGGAACTCAAGGCAGCTTCTCTTACACTCTTCGGAACTTGCTTGGCAGAAGACTATCCCCTGCAAAAAAAAAGACATTCTTTTGAATTTTTGCGTACTATTGCCCATCTTCGACCACGCACAAATACACAAGGAGCTATGCTTCGCGTGCGCAACGCTCTTTCCATGGCAACGCACCGTTTTTTCCAAGAGCGAGGTTTTTTCTATGTGCAAACGCCCATTATCACTGCTTCTGATTGCGAAGGAGGAGGAGAACAATTTCTCGTCACCACGCTCGATGTTGCGAATCCCCCTCGCCATTCAGATAATAGCGTCGATTTTTCGCGCGACTTCTTTGGAAAACCTGCTTATCTCACTGTTTCAGGACAACTCAATGCGGAAACGCTTGCGTGTGCGCTCGGCGATGTGTACACCTTTGGTCCCACATTCCGTGCAGAAAACTCCCATACATCGCGCCACTTATCCGAATTTTGGATGATAGAGCCAGAACTAGCCTTCGCCGATCTTCAAGATGACATGGAATGTGCGGAAAGCTATTTGAAGTTTGTTCTTGCCTACGTCTGTCAATATTGCCCTAAAGAGATTGATTTTTTTGACGCATTCATCGAAAAAGGCCTTTCCAAGCGCCTGCAACAGCTCATCGAAACACCCTTTGCACGCCTGTCCTATACGGAAGCGATTCACATCCTGCAGCGATCGGGCCGTTCTTTTGAATGTTCTGTCCAATGGGGAGAAAACCTGCAATCGGAACATGAGCGCTATCTCGCTGAAGAGCATTGCAAACAGCCCGTCATTGTCACTGACTATCCTGAACGCATTAAAGCTTTTTATATGCGCACAAATGACGATGGGAAAACCGTTGCTGCCATGGATGTTCTCGTTCCTAAAATTGGCGAAATCATCGGGGGGAGTCAAAGGGAAGAACGCCTAGATCAGCTCAAACAAAAAATGGAACTCTTTAACCTGCGTCCTGAAGAATATTGGTGGTACTTACAACTTCGTCAATATGGCACAGTTCCTCATGCAGGGTTCGGAGTAGGCTTTGAGCGCCTCGTGCTCCTTGCAACAGGGTTGGAAAACATTCGCGACACCATTCCGTTTCCGCGCTTTCCAGGACATGCCGATTTTTGAAATAATAAGAAGTTTCTTGATTTTAGGAGATTTTCCTCAAGCCTGATCAAGAGATTTTTTCAACACAGCTATTGCTATAAATCATTTTTTCTTGCATATTTTGTACGCGTTTGCTAAATTAGCTACTAAGCGTTTGCCCTTTTCATGAACCATTAAACATCGAGCAGACGATACGCGCTAAGAGGAGTGTAGATTTTTATGAGTTTAGAAACAACAAAAGCAATGATGCATGTTGCAATTCGATGTACATTAGGGGTGGGTGCCGCATACACAAGTGCAAAAGCATTGACGAAAGTAGCAGAGTATTCCTGTTGGGAGGTTACAAAATGGTGGAATAGGAACCATTCCTTTAAAATATTCTTGTATTTCTATCATCGTAATCCTGCAGACGGGGGTGTGCTGCCATCTTTGAAAGATCGAATTACTATCTATTTTCATGAGCTTGTGAAATGGGGTGGTAGTGCGCTCGTGATAGGAGCATTTGCAAAACGCATGGGAAGTTTTGCGATGATCAATCGTTTCCTTTCTGCGTTTTCTCCCTTAGTTTTGGGGTCCATGAAATGGAAGGTTGTCTAAAACAGATATGCGGACAGCTACAGCATGTGAACTCTTCCGCATCGCACAACTTGTTTTCTAAGATTAGGATGATTGTCTTATCTAGTATAGTAACCATTTCAAGTTGCTCCACATGAGAAATAAGCTATCCTGAAATATGCAAAAATTTCGTTGAGATATTGTTCCAAAACTCCCAGCCATTTTTTTTGCGACTCACATTCTCCCTATTCGTTGCATCATCAAGGATGATTTCCTGAAGGGGCTAGGGGATCAGCGATGCCATTGAACGCTTGCGTTCTCAAATGTCGCAGGGGTGTTTGTGAAGGGAGTTGTCGTAATTTAACTCCATTCATTTACCAGAGCACTCGTGTCTAGTTGCGCTACTTCGACGCCGGCTTCGCTTGGTTCAAATGCTTGGCGTCTCCTTGCCGAATTCGCAAATTTTGTACTCATTTGTATATATTGCGCAACTCTTTCTCCGATTTTCTGCTCAGCTCTTTTTACATGTATCTTGTGCTCATCCGCTTTTTGTTTCAAAAGCGCACTCAACTGCTCGACATGGAAAAAGGTAAGATGGGGGTGCTTTGCCAAGCATGGATCGACGTTGCGCGGAACCCCCAAATCGATGAGCACTTTTGTGCATATCTTTTGCTTGACCGGCTTAATCAAGTAGGATGCATTGTTTGTGCCTGCGATGACAACATCATAGTTTGGCCACATTGCTAATTGAGACCAGGGTTGTACATCCATCGAACGATCTTCCACTGCATGTGGAGATCTCGTGCACAGAGTCAGAATCGCTTCGTTTCTTTGCTGTAGTTTTGCGATCACTTGGCGATTGATTTCTGAGTTTCCAACAAAGAGCACGCGTAGATTTTTCCAAGAACCCAAAAGATATCCAACGACCTCTTTGATAATGGATGGAAAAGTCTTTACGGGAGATGGCAATTGTCTGCGCATTTCTTTACTTAACTTAAGAGATTTCTGAAAGAGAAAATGGATCTCCGGACGAAGAGACAATTGCGTTGCCGCAGAACTATAGGCTGTCTTGACTTGTCTTTGGATTTCTGTCTCAAAGAGGATGGTGCTGTCTAGGCCGGCAGCAACTTTTGCAAGATGAGAAAAACACTCCGCACCAAAATAGGTGTACAGCGCATGCTCAAAAGGCTCATCTAACTCTTGCTCCAGCATGTGAATTAACATGCTATGTGCTTCTACAAGGTTGTCAGAACTAAAATAGAATTCCGTCCGACCACAGGTATTGAGAACAACGAGAGAAATTTTTTCTGCAAATGATGACGCACCAGATAATTGACGCGCCGTTGTCCTTGCAAGACTTTCCCTCAACCCAAAAGGTCCTGATTTATGATTGATACCCAATACCCCAACGAGCACATGAACCTCCTTATTACTTCGCTAGTCAAACAGGTGACCATCTGCTTGCTGCGGCTTTGCAAAACCGACCCCCTCGTCGCACCGTTGCCGAGAGGCAATGGTGCGTCTCGATCAGATCGGACGGCTTTGCTCTTTTCGATTTTGCTTCGCTTCGCCAGCACATATTGTCGCTTGGCTAGCAGAGTAATCACATGCTAAAAATATGCCAACAAGTGATTCCTACTCAACTATTCTGCAATTGCAGAATCGTCTCCATTGCGTACCCCCTGCGAAGCAAAAAGGTGATTTTTTTCTGTGAAGAAAGCGATGCCAATTTTTTTGAATACTTTTGCTGCCACTCTTTCAATGCGTTGATTTCACGCCTTTCCAATTCGCTCATCATTTGATATGACACTACCATCCCTCGTTGCTGCAAAGCAAATGCAATTGCTTTTGCGCCCCTTCCTTTTCTTTCTTCTCTTTCTATGAGCCGTTTACTCTCCGCAAAGTCATTGAGGTACCCTTTTTCTTGGCAAAAGGCGATCGCTTGACGGATTGCTTGCTCTCCCAAGCCTTTGGACTTCAATTTTCTCTCTAACATGGAGGAAAGATAAGAGCGCTTGGCGAGAAGCTGAATAGATGTTTCTTTTGCCACTTTTTCTTCAATGGCTGCAAATTCTTGCCGCATGAGAGGACTGCCTAAATGCCTGATAAACAATTGTTTATTAACCTTTTTCCAAAAAATCCCATCGATGAAGAGCGCTATCCATTTCGATTGGATCTTGGGAACGACGATCTCTACCATATGCGCATTTGCCTCAAAAAGGGCATACCATTTATCCTAATAAATGAGGAGAGATTAACCATATGGTAACCCCCGCAGGACCCACCCCCCCTAT
>JAKAAD010000035.1 GCA_021802305.1 bacterium | reverse complement strand
ATTTTCGCTGCTAACTTCATCTATGAAGTTGTAATAACCCTTTTTGATTTCAATTTTAAATTATCCGCTAGTTCTCAATACTCTGGTGTTGCTTTAAGCAATTATCTCAGTTTATATGGTTCAAGCGTAAACATTATATCATTAGCATGCTTGCTTTTAGGAATCAGCAATGTGACTCGATTCTTAGGAATAGGGTCCTCTTTGATCCTTATGCCGGTTGTAGTAGGAGTTGCTTTGTTAGGCTTCCTCTTGAATATCAACAGTCTCCCCTTCCTTTTTGCACTGATGGTGGGCTCTAAAGCCATCAACTATGCATTGAATGGCCCTGCATTAAAACAACTATATATACCGACGACACCGGATGTGAAATTTAAAGCGCAGGCATGGATAGAAACATTTGGATCGAGATCCTCTAAACAAGTTGGATCGATGTTTAATATGACCCTTGCACCGCTTCAGTCCTTCTTTGGAAAGCTTGCTGGCCAGTCCTATTACATCATGCTGAGCGGTATCCTTTGCTTCCCGCTCTTAGCTCTTTGGCTAGTCGTTGCTGTCTTTCTTGGAAGAAGATTCAAAAAAGCGATACGAGAAAAGAATGTAGTGTGTTAATTTGCGTATAATTCCATTTGCTAGATAAGGGAAATATCTTATAATGGATGCAAAATATGACAGCTGCAGCTCCCTTTGGTAGGATTCGCTCATATCTATGGCCAATCCACCGTCATGAGCTTAAGTTTTTCATTCCCACCTTTCTCATTTTCTTTTTTATAGGATTTAATTATGCCCTTCTTAGAACGGTCAAGGATACAGCGGTTATTACTGCACCTGGTTCAGGAGCAGAAGCACTGCCCTTTCTTAAGTTGTGGGCTGTAATTCCCTTCGCATTTTTCTTTACCTTTTTACTCACGCGCATTTCCAATCGGCTCTCGAGAGAAAAAGTTTTTTACGCAGTTACGTCGATTTTCATTGCATTTTTCATTTTGTACATTTTTATCCTCTATCCATTCCGCGAGGCATTACATCCTCATCATATGGCAGATAGTCTGCAAGCGATGCTCCCTCAAGGATTTCGTGGACTCGTTGCACTTTTTCGCAATTGGACGTTTACCCTGTTTTACGTCATGTCTGAAATGTGGAGTGCAATTGTTTTGACAGTCCTCGCTTGGGGGTTTGCCAATGAAGTGAGCTCAGTTGGAGATGCAAAACGCTACTATGGCCTTCTGGGATTAAGCCTAAATCTTGCGACAATGGCAGCTGGGTATACTTCCATGTTGCTATCAAAGAAAATGTTCAATGGGATGTTGCCATTTGGGCAAACTGCTTGGGACCAAACATTTTTTTTACTCATGGGCATTATCATCGTGTTTGCGGTCTTATCCATAGGTTTGTTTCGATACATCCATGCTCAGAAATTGGGATATAGCTCACCGACCTATCAAGCAAAAGAGGGAGCTGTGCGCATTAAGATGGGGATGCGCAAAAACTTTGCATACCTCATGAAGTCCAAATATTTGTTATGTATTGCTGTTTTAGTTGTCATGTTTAATATTGCCATAACGTTGATCGAAGTGGTTTGGAAAGATCAAGTAAGACAACTTCACCCGGATCCCGCGCATTTTAATGCATACTTAGGATCCGTAATGACCTGGGTAGGCATCATCGCTACATGCGCAAGTTTATTTGTTTCTGGAAGCATTCTTCGCAAATTTAGCTGGACGACGTCTGCAATGATCACCCCTATTCTCCTGCTCGTAACAGGAATCCTCTTTTTTCTCTTTTCTATCTTTAAAGACTCCAGTTTCGCTTCCATTTCGATGGTTTTAGGCACAACGCCGCTCGCTCTTTGTACATTCTTTGGATCATTACAAGATTGTTTGGCACGGGCCTCAAAATACACGCTCTTTGATGCAACAAAGGAGCTGGCATTTATTCCCTTGAGCAAGGAGTGCAAACTCAAGGGCAAAGCAGCGATCGATGGAGTAGGTTCTCGGATTGGAAAATCAGGAGCAGCATTAGCCTATCAAGGACTCATCATGGGATTTGGATCAGTGGCCTCGAGTGCTCCCTCTGTAGGTGTGATTTTGCTATTTGTCATAGGCGGATGGATGATTGCTACGCGCACTCTTGGCAAACAGTTTCATGCTCTCACAACTTCGCAACAACTTATCAAAGATCCCGACCTTATTCAGAAAGTACAAGAAGAAAGCAGCACTGTTTTTTCCACGGAAAACGCACGAGTATGAACTTTTCTCGTCAAAAATGTATCAAATTGTGATAATGAAAAGCAACCAATGAGTCAACAGGCTCATAAAAGATGTGGAGATGAACATTATGAAAAACAAATTTAAAATGTTACAGCAGTAAGTCTTAGCGTATTTGGTTTTGCAACTGAATCAGGTGACAAGCCTGCGTCTGTCGTTGCAAAAGAAGAGGGAGCACAAAAAGATAAGAAAGAAGAGAATGTAGCGCGTTCTAACGATAACGAGCAAAAAAGTTCTGAGTCAGGTTGCGCAGACTGCGAACGCAAATAATTATGTTTGCCCTGGCAAATAGCTAGGGCATTTTTTCCCCAAAGATTGCCATATTTCGGTTTGTAAACACTTGGCATCCAGGAAATCTCCAAAGACATGTTGGTACAATGCGCGGCGTTGTGCTGATTTGTTATCCTCTTGTATCCATGTTTCGATGTGAACTAGATCATTCACATTTAAAACAGTTCCACAAGAAAAGATAGGATTCTTGCGATGATAAAGACCTTCCTTCTCGAGGAGAAAATAGATAGGGCAATCCATGGCAAGAGCGTCGTATCCAATGGAAGAGTAATCTCCTAAATACGCAATGCATCGTGCCAAAAGAGGATAGATTGCAGGAAAATCTTCTAGAAATAACACCTCTTTTTTCTCTTCATAGCGACTTGTCAAGGCCATTAGATTCGCGGGATGGTCTTCCCTCATCAAGGGATGAAGCAATACGACAATGTTGTACGTTGGCGAAAGAATCTCGATCACTGGATCAATGACCTTGAAAAAAGGAGAGGGATTTTCTACATCCGCCCAGGTAGGAGCATAGAGTAAAAGAGGTTTATCTTGGGGAAGTGACAGCAACGCTTCTTCAGCAAGAGCATCGTAAAATTTCTTGTGCCGAAGATAAAAGGGCAATCGATAATTTCCAGTTCGTATCATGCCTCGTAGTTGTTTTGTTGCACCGGTTTCTTCCAAAAGATTCTTCATGTGATCGCCATAAAAGAGGGAGATATCTTGCATAGAGTGTGTTGTGAGGGAGCGTCCTTTATCAGAGTTGCCATGAGGACAATAGATGATTCTTGGAGGAGATCTTTGCATAGCAGTAAAGAGCAACTGCATTTCTTGTGCAAAAAATTTTCCCGTTACAAAAAGCACATCCCAATGATGCGAAATGTACTCTATGGTGAGCGTTTGCAAATCGATAAAATGCATGTCGAACATGGGATAAAATTTCTGCGCAAGGGAAAAGGCATGTTCGTTGGTTACAAAGAGGGGGACCTCCAAGTGATGGCTCAAGACACCAAGGTGATCGAGGAGCGTAGGAGAACCTATGAGAAGAGCTGCACAACGCATAGAAGTAATCCAATTATAGCAGTTTTATGGCGGTGCTGATCATTGCTTCTATTTCTTTGCGTAACATGTCTAATGATTTAGGATGTCCGAATGCGTATGTATACACTTCCTTGCGAAGCGCAGAAAAATCGCGAAGCTCAAATGCAAAGAATTCATCGATCACGTTGTAAAGGTGCTCATAATTGGCTTTTGAAATTTCTATTCCAGTGCGGAAAAGATAGGCATTTTTTTTCTCATGCTGATTGAGAAAAAATAATGGGCGGTCAAATGTGAGGAAATCGTACCCGACGGAAGACATGTCGCCGATATACACATCAGCTATATCTAGAAGAGGATAAATGGGAGGAAATTCTTCTAAGAAAAGGAGACGCGGATGGGAAGAAAATTGCTCTATGAGAAGAGATGTGCGCGTGGGATGAGCTAGCATGAGATTGGGATGAGGCTTGACGATGAGATTTTGATCGGCAGGAAGCAAATCTACGAGAATAGGGAGTGCATCGAAAAAAGAACTCGATTGAGAGGCATCGAGCCATGTGGGAGCGTAGAGAATAGTTCGTTTTGCAGGTGGGAGCCGTGAGCGAATTTCTCTTTCCACAAGCAAATGGTAAAAAGAAAGATATGAGCGATAAAATTCCCATCGATAATTGCCGGTAATGACGTGCCCGGGGACTTTGTCGAGGATTCCTTCTGCTTGCATTGCATCGAACATTTGTTTCCCATAGAGAAGAATCATTTCTTCCTCTCGGAGTGCTTCCCAAAAAGAGTGGGAATGGCCTTTATCAGAATTTCCATGAGGGCACCATAGCGTGTGGGCTTTTTTTTTCAGTATCTGTTCAGCAAAAAAGAAAATTTCTCGAAATAAGGGCTTAGGAAGAGAAGTAAGCACAAGCTCAAACCGCTCTAAGATGAAAATAGGAAGCTGCACATGGTCGCATAGAATGATTTCTAAATGCGGATAGCATTCATTGGCTCGTTTTGCAATTGCTTCTTCTGTAACACAGAGGGGAATATCCAAAATGTGACAAAGAGGAGCGAGGTGATCTAAGTGATGGATATCAGGCCCATAGAGCAAGCCACATTTCATTTGGTTGTGATGGAGATTTTCTTTTTATTCTTCACTGTAACTTGCACGTCGGGAGGTAAAGCATTGGGATGGTCCATGAGATGTTGGTTGGCATCTTGCTGCCTATTTACCTGTTCAGTAAGCGCTGTAAGCTGATCCTTCAAACTACTCATTTCTGTACTCACGTCCTCTCCAGGAGGAGCCGTCAGAGCATAGTCAGTTGTTATTGTTTCGATCTCTTTTGTTTTTTTCAATCGCTTTTGATGAACTTCTCCTATCTGTTTTGCAAGATAGGAGCGCGTTTCTAACGTATACTTGAGCAAGCTTTCATCGTGGAATAAAAGAGAGCGCTCTTCCTCATGCATATTTGTTAGAAGTTCGCGCATGAGGGAGATCTCTTTTTTTAATAGATCTCGCAATTCTTCGTGATGAAAAATCCATAATGCATCTTTTTTCTCTTTTTGCATGCTATCCTCCTTGTAAGGCCATTGCCCCGGTAGTAATTAGATATGCAAAAAGCGTGCCATCTCTGTAAGAGAAAGATAATCAACAACTTAAAAAAATAGAATGCGAAAGATGCATAGGAACAATTTTCCTAGTGATGGTCATTTTTTCTTATCTTCAACGCTGAAGAGATGGTTTTCGGTGCATAAGCGTTCCTTGCCTTGGCGCAATCGTCCCACTCCTTATATGGTTTGGATTTCAGAAGTCATGTTGCAGCAGACTCGTGCGAATGTAGTGATCCCCTATTTTGAACGATGGATGCAGGAGTTTCCCACGATCCTTTCCGTAGCGCAAGCTTCTCTGGAGAAGGTGATGAAAGCTTGGGAAGGATTGGGATATTATAGCCGAGTTCGGAATCTGCATGAGGCTGCAAAGAGGATAGTCCAAATGCATGAAGGAGAAGTGCCTGCAGCACGGGATTCGTTGCAAAAGATCAAGGGATTGGGGCGCTATACCATAGGAGCCCTATTGAGCTTTGCCTTTCATCAAAAAGCTGCAGCAGTGGATGCAAATGCTCTTCGAGTACTCGTTCGATATTTTGCGATCACGGGAGATGTGAGCAAGAGTTCTGTGCAAAAAGAGATTTGGGCGTTAGCAGAGGCGATGCTGCCCGATGATGAGCCCTGGATTGTTGTGGAAGCTTTGATAGAGCTTGGTGCTACTCTCTGCATGCAAGAGCCAAAATGTTATAGGTGTCCATTGCACAGTCACTGTAGAGCATTTCATCAGGGAAATGCAGCAACTCTTCCTTTGAAAAAAAGAAAAAATTCCATCCAAATGCTCCGACGGCATGTTATTGTCATCCAATCACAAGATTCTTTTCTTCTCAAACAGGGAGAAAAAGGGAAAGTGATGGCAGATCTTTATGAGTTTTTATATTGTGAAGAGTCGATGACGATAGAAAAATTTTTGCAAGGGTTGCCCTTCCCATGCACGTTAGAACGGTTTCTTGAAGAACAGAAGCATTCCTTTACGCGGTTTCGAGTGACATTGCTCCCCTCTTTGTGGAAAACAGAGCAACCAATGCCAGTCGAAGGATGTCGTTGGGTCTCTAAACGAGAAATCCATGCACTTCCCTTTTCGTCAGGACATAAAAAAGTGGTGCAAAGCCTTTTGTGAATAATGCCTATACCTGCCCTATGCATCCAAAAGTTAAAAAAAGCACCCCAGGAGCATGTCCCTACTGCGGGATGACTCTAGAATCCAAAGGGGGGAAAGGCGAAGAGCTGCGCGCATTCAGAGATATGGCATGGCGATTGGGGATCGCTCTTTTTTTTGCTATTCCTGTTGTTGTTTTAGATATTTTGGGATCTCTTTCACAAGAAGCGGTTGTGTATGAACATTATGGGATTGCGCAAGCAGCTCTTTGTACCCCGGTGGTCTTAGGAGCAGGCTCTTTTTTCTTTCGTCGGGGATTTCTCACATTTCGAGTGAATATGTTTACGTTGATTGCCCTAGGGGTAGCAACGGCATTTTTTTATAGTATTGTTGCAACTTTTTTCCCTGACATGTTCCCCGTTTCCTTTCGAGCGAGCAAGGATCGAGTGGATCTTTACTTTGATTCCGCTGCGTTCATTACGGTGTTAGTGTTGCTGGGTCAAGTATTGGAAATGCGTGCACGCGTCAAGACGGGAGAAGCCATCCGCAAACTTTTCCAACTATCTCCAAAAGAAGCAAGTCTTATTCTTGAAAATGGCATCGAACAAAAAGTGCCTCTTGAAAACATCCAACGAGGAAATCGATTACGCGTACGACCTGGGGAGAAGATTCCAGTTGATGGCATGATTCTCGAAGGAGAAAGCGCCATTGATGAATCGATGATCACGGGAGAAGCAACTCCCATTGTGAAAGGTGCGCAGGAAAAAGTGATTGGCGGCACGGTCAATACGACGGGATCTTTTGTCATGCGCGCAGAAAAGCTAGGAAATGAAACCCTTCTTGCACAGATCATAGAAATGGTAAGTGCAGCGCAAAGAAGTAAGGCTCCCATGCAAAAATTAGCAGATCGAGTTGCAGGATTATTTGTACCCATTGTCGTGGGCGTTGCAGTTCTTACGTTCTTTTTATGGGGATTTTTAACGCAGGGTCCTTCATGGTCTTATGGGATTCTTCAATTTGTTACGGTTCTCATTATCGCTTGCCCCTGTGCATTGGGATTGGCAACGCCGGTTTCTTTGATTGTGGGGATGGGAAGAGGTGCGCGCTTTGGAATATTGATCAAAAATGCTTCCGCCTTGGAAGCAATGGCAAAGGTACAAGTGTTAGTCGTGGATAAGACGGGCACGCTCACGGAAGGAAAGCTTCACCTCAATCGCGTGTATGCCCTGGATACAGGACAAGAAGATCGAATCCTTGCCCTTGCAGCAAGTTTGGAGCAGCAAAGCGAACATCCTTTGGCACAGACTATTGTCGTAAGTGCACAAGCAAAGAATCTTCCTCTAGGAAAAGTAGAGCGCTTTCATTCACAAACGGGGTACGGGATTCAGGGGGACGTGGATGGATTTTCCATTGCCATTGGGAATGAACGTTGGATGCTTTCGTTGGGCATTTCCATAGATCCTTTCATGAAAAAAGCGGAAGATCTTCGCCGGCAAGGTCAAACTGTTTTACATGTCGCTATTGAACATCGAGCTGCGGGACTTCTTGCACTTTCTGATGTAGTGAAAGAATTCACGCGGGAAGCGATGACCCATCTTCATAAAAACGGGCTTCAGATTCTCATGCTCACGGGCGATCACCAAATGACTGCCCAGGCAGTTGCCAAAGAATTGAATATAGATGCATTTCAAGCAGAGGTACTCCCCCAAGATAAAATCCGTTTTGTGAAAGAGCTCCAAGAGAAGGGCCTTATCGTTGCCATGGCTGGGGATGGCATCAACGATGCCCCTGCACTTGCACAAGCAGATGTAGGAATTGCGATGGGCACCGGTACCGATATTGCTATGGAAAGCGCAAAGATCACGCTCATCAAGGGCGATTTGCGTGGCATTGATCGTGCGCAAAAGTTAAGCAAAGCTACGGTGCGCAACATTCGACAAAACCTCTTTTTTGCATTCATATATAATGTATGTGCGATTCCTATTGCTGCCGGGGTCTTTTATCCACATTTTCACTTTATGCTGAACCCCATCATTGCAAGTGCAGCCATGTCTTTGAGTTCTCTTTCCGTCGTTTGGAATGCATTGCGCCTACGCCGGGTGAAATTATGAGCAGCTCTGTACGAATACAGAGCGCTTTGCGAACGTTGAACCGCGGGAGCTTTCACTTCAGCTCAAAGCAGGGAAATTTATTTTACAGAGCACTGGCTAAAAATATACAAAGTCGAAATAATTTGAAGATGTGAGCAAAAGAGTGATGGACGGTCGGATTGCTCTAATCAAAGCATTGTCTCGTCCTTTGTTGTATCAAAAAAAAAGGAAACGGTGGCTTCTGCTAGGGGGGTCTCTTTTGATATGTCTTCCCTTTCTTTCCTTTTGGCGGGGAACTTCTGTCCCATTGATAGAAGAGATCCTTGCGCGTTGGGAGCAAGGAAAAGTTCACGATCCGGTGTCGTTTGCCGAGATGGAAAAGAAAATTGCGCAATCTTATGCGCACAGAAAACGGTTTTCCCCAAGAATTGCGCAGCAGCTTCTATTTTTTGGGCAAGATGAGCTCTCGACCAAATATCTGCAAGAAGCCATGAGACATACGAGAGATCATCTCCCTGTATGGTACTCTCATTTTTCGACCATTGCGTATTGCATCGCAAAAAAACACTATAGCGAAGCCCTTGATCTTTCGCGTGCTTTACAAGAGGAAATGGATCGACATCCCACAGAGCGCGCGCGAAATAGTTTCCTCTATCTCTGCAATGCATTGCGGGTCGTAGCTCTAGAAAAAGAATTAGGCATGATCGAACAAGGAAAAAAAGATCTTCGCGAGCTCATGAAACTGGCAGAATATCCTGAATTTCGCGAATCCTTTTCTCGATTAGATCACTACCTTAGAGAAGGAGAAATCTCCATTTGGCATCTTGAGTGACACCCTCTAAAAAGGCCGTCCTATTCTTGCGGAAACTGAGAACAAATCTCAGAAGCCCAATGGCGCATGTCTTTCCCTGCATGGATGCCGAAAAAGAGAAAGATAAGTGGGGCGATCAAGATCGACAGGATGAGTGCAAGAATGGAAAAAATCGTTTGGATGATTTTTTTCTGCTTGAAATGGAACTGGTAGATTTTTTTGACAAAGTGGGTCATTTGATGGGGAAAAAAGACTCCAATTAAGCCGCCAATCGCAAATGCGACGATACTCCACCCTGGTCCATAAAGCACAAAACTGAATATGCAAGAAAGAACGAATAGAGC
>JAKAAD010000034.1 GCA_021802305.1 bacterium | reverse complement strand
AGTAAAAAAAGATCGTGCGGAAAATTTGCGTTGAAAATAGCGGGAAGCCATTTCTCTGCGAGAGCATCCTCTCCGAGAAGGTCAATTCCTATGCGATAGGATGAATCATCTTTTTTCATTCACAACTTCGATCGAACGACCACTGTAAGTTTTGCAGTGCGGGCACATCCGATGAGGGAGGCGCGGCAATTTACAGTTCGAACAAAGTAGGCTGTTTTTTGGCTTTTTTGCGTGATGAGAACGCCTTGAATTTTTTTTCGCGTTTGATGTGCGGTTTCTTGGTACTGCCATAAGATCCTCGAGTATGGTAGTGAGTATAACAATCTTAGCGATTGCTGGCTAGACGAAGAATGTGCATCGCTGCTTGGTTGATGGCATTTCCCTTGTGGAGAAGGGGCGAGAGTGAGGCGCATCTTTCACTAACGAGTTGATATTCTTGTGGCTGGAGGAGGTTTTCACAGGCAGTAAGCAAGGAATGCTCGTGCAAGTGGGGCCCAAAGAGTTCGAGAAAGATCTCTTTTTGAGCGATCAGGTTGGGCAGCGCATAGTGAGGAAGGCGAATGCGCAATAGATCTCGTGCAATAAAAAGGTCAATGGGAGAGAGAGCATAGGTGACGATTGTCGGGCAATGGTGTAGGGCGAGCTCTAGGGTGACGGTTCCCGATGCTGCAAGGGCAAAAAGCCCTTTCTCCATGAGGGAACGCGATGCGTGAGGGGGAAACCAAAGGCACCGTTTTTGTACGTCGATAGGAGCTTGAGCAACGATCTGTTGGAGAAGCGGAAGTACTCCATCGTGGGCAATGGAAATCCCTATGGGACCGGGGAGAGAGGTACAACAACGCAAGTAGAGGGGGAGCTGGCGTTGTATGACTTTCTTGCGACTTCCTGGGAAAAGTGCGATGAGTTCTCGCGGCTTGCTTGGATCTCTTGGGGCAATTTCTTCCGCTAGGGGGTGCCCTAGGTATTCTACTTGAAGACGGCTCTCTTTGAAGAGATTTTTTTCAAAGGGAAGGATCGAAAATAAGAGATCCAGGGATGCTTCCATCAGAGGGATGCGCCTTTTCCCCCAGGCCCAGACGGAAGGACAAATGAAATGGCAGATTTTCCCTTGAAAACCGCTCTTTCTGAGCCTTTGCGCAAGGCGGAGGCAAAATCCTGGGTAATCAATCGTAAGTACGACGTTTGGCTGAAGGGTGAGAATGCGTTCCGTGAGGGTGTGAAGATGAGAAAGGAGTTGGGGAAGGGCCCACAGTACATCGACAAACCCCATGACTTCGAATGCTTCCATGGGCAGAATGCAGGTGAGTCCTTCTTTTCGCATGGAAGGACCACCCACTCCTTCGATAGAGAGAGTTGGGGCACTTGCACGAAGAGCTTGCAGGAGTTTTCCCCCATAGACGTCTCCACTTTTTTCTCCTGCAAAAATGAATAGATTTTTTTTCACAGGGAAAGTTCCTTGAAGAGCCATTCGCTTCCTTCCGCAAACGTCTCTTTTGCCGTGCCATGTCCCATGTACCCAATGGAGGGGACAATGCGAAGTTCTATGGTGGGCGAGCGCACTTTCCGTTGAAGAGCTGCTTCCATGAGTGCTTCAAAGAACTGAATGCAGGAGCGTGTTCCGACGCGCGTATCGCGATTACCAATGTAGAGTCGGAGTTTGCGATCGTACAATTTGTGCGCAAGGTGTTTGAGGTCAAGTGCATCAAAGAGAGGATGGTGCGGCACATGCGTTGTTTCGCGAATTGCAGAATAAGAGGTGAGGGGAGCAAATCCTAGAAGGGTGCGAATGCGCTCTTTGCGCGCAGCCAGGTGGGCAGCAATAAATGCACCGCGAGAAAGACCACTCACTGCTATGCGATGAGGAAGAAGGGCTCCTCGCGCTTCGAGTTCTTCGATTCCGTAGGCCATTTCATCCACAAAGCTGCTCACGATGTCATTTCCTTTTGCAAGCTCATTGGCCCAATAGGCCATGGCATCTTTCGAAGCGATGCCCTTTCCATGAAAGGGCAGGTCAGCTGAGAAGATGCGCACGTGAGAGGAAGAAAGAAAAGAGACAGGTTGATTATAGGGATCTTGTTGAAGGCTTTCTTTTGCAGAGAGGGCAAAGTAAAAGAGAGCAGGAAGAGGGCCTTCGTCAAGAGGTGGTCCAACATAGAAAAGTTCGCTATTTCGCGATGTCGAGAATTTACGCATGATGCCTTCGAGAATGTTTGCGATGCTTCTCTTGCTCTTGAACGGCCAGGCTCCATTCTTGAAAAGTCGTTTGTAATGCAGGTTCTTGGTTCGCGCGCAAGCGCAGAAATGCTAGAGCTTTGGGAAATTCTGGATCTCTAGGGACGCGAAGCTTTCTCCTTTTTTCGGAAGGGGTGAAGCGATATTGCGCTGTCAAAATGGAAAGGAGCGCACCGCATAAACGCCTCGATGGGCGAAGGTAGTGGTGAAGTGTTTCGTGCACAAGTTTTGTTGCTTCCTGATGGACTTCTCCTAAATGAGGGATTTTGCCGCGATCAAAAAAGTGCGCTTGTAAACGTCTTGTAAATAAAGGATAGATAAGGCTTGCAAGCAGCACGGATCGATCAAGAGCGCGACTTCCTTGCTCGAGAAATGCACGATCTACTTCCCTGAGGAAATCAAAGACGTCTTCTGCTTGCGGAGATTCCATAAATTCTCCAAGAGCAGGGGTGAGGAGGTGCATGAATCCATGTTCTGCAAGCAACCGAAAAAATCGCTCTGCTGCAGTCGATTCGAGCATGCGCAGGAGCTCTTCTAGGACGCGCGCAGGGGAGCTTTTGTGAAGCTCTTTTCGACATTCGAGGAGAGCAACATGTGCATCGGGGGCAATGTCAAAACCAAAGCGCGCTTGAAATTTGAGAAGACGTAGCATGCGGACGGGATCTTGGCGAAAGCGCACATAGGGTTGACCGATGGTGCGCAGAAATTTTTTCTGGATGTCCGGATAGCCGCCTACATAGTCGATGATCATTTGCGAAGCAGGATCGTAAAAGAGACCATTGATCGTAAAATCGCGTCGTAGAGCATCCTCTTCAGGAGAGCCCCAGATATTATCCCGCACAATGAGCGCATCGGTTTCGATGTTTCCTGCACGAAATGTAGAGACTTCGATCACCTTGCGTCCAAAGCGGACATGAGCGAGGCGAAATCTTCTGCCAATCAAAATAGAATTGCGAAAAATCTCTTTAATCTCTTCCGGTTCCGCTGAGGTCGAGATGTCAAAATCTTTAGGCTTGTGTCCGAGCAAGAGGTCGCGGACACTTCCCCCGACAATGTACGCAATGAAACCATGCACACGCAACTTTTCCGTGACGTAGAGAGCATCATTGTCCACTTTTTTAAGCTCTAGGCCATGCTGTTCAAATGTATATGCAGATTCTTTCACGACAATTACATGAGGTGGTTTTGTTTATAAAATGCCTCTTTCCAGTAATACCTGTCGAGAAGACCTTCCACAGTTCTTTTCAATATGCGATGGGCGATAAATAATGCCTCGATAGAAGCAAGTCCTCTAGAAGGATCTTCGCAATCTGATTGTTTTCTCGGATACGCCGTTCGAAGATGTGCAGGAAGAGAGCGTTTTTCCACGAGTCCTTGTTTCAAAACAAAGGTTTCCATCACTTTTGCATATTTCCACGTGCCATCTATGAGAAGAAGTTGCCGGTCGCGATCTTGCACAGAAAGTTCAGGTGCAGAGATGGTCAACAAAATGACTTGTGAAAGATCGGGAAGCATATCGTTAGGATAAGTGAAAAAACGCAAATCTTCCCGCGTTTCAAGTCCACTCAGGGAACATTTGTTCACATTTTCTTTTCTGTGGCGCAAGACCAATGTCTTTGGGAAAGAGGGCATTTTGAGAGATATTACCACAATTTTTTGAGATCTTCTACCACAGATTGCAGAGTGATTCCCATAGGGGATTTCCGTGGCGAGATGTAGAGTTCCAGGTGATGGAGATGTGCTCTTGTCGCACAAAACGCAGCGCGCACGACGCGTTTGAAGCGATTTCTCAAAGGAGCATGGCCAAAACGTTTCGGCACAGCAATGCCGAGTTTTGGATCGCTTGCCGAAGTGGAGCGATGGCGCATGTGAATCCATTCCCCGGAAATGATCCTGTTGGATTGCATGAATTCGCGAAATTCTCCCCGTTTTCGCATGCGAGCAGATTTGGGAAATTTTAGAGACGATGAGCTTACGCGCTCAGGACCCTGCAGCCAATGCGACGGCGTCGATTGAGAATCTTTCGCCCGTCTTTGGTTTTCATTCTCTTGCGAAATCCGAAGGTCCGCTGTCTCTTGATTTTGCTTGGTTGGTACGTCCGTTTCATTGAGAAATGCCCTCATATAGGTAATTGCCCACTAGGATAGGGCGTTTAGCCATAAAGGGTCAAGCCTAACCTGTTGTTTTCGGCACAATGGTTTGCGTCGAGCCGTAGATCTTAATCTCATCATTCTGAATTTTCTCGAATTGACGAGCACAGTCAAGGAGACGGTCTTCGCTCATAGGATGGGTTGTAATGGCTGTAAATATCTGATCGGCAAGGGAGTGGGAGCTAGGAGCTATTTTATCCAGTAGTTTAAGAAACCAAACCATCGCAGCTGGGTTGTATCCGGCTTGCTTTATCAAGGCCATTGCATATAGATCACAACGCCGCTCCTTTTGTCGACGAAGATAGTTATGTATTAAAAAAAATGAAAATGCTGCACCGAAAGGAATAATGAGGAAAGTGAGGATCATGAAGCAATGCTTTACAATCTTGTGTACGATATCTCTATTGATTCTTGAAGAATCTTCGAAAACGGCTACGAGCTCTTTCTGTAAAACATTCAAAAGATGTTTGAAGAAATCTCCAAAAAAAACTCCCATACTTGCAGCTTTAAAAGAAACTTTATAATAAAACATACACAAAAATACTTGTCCAAAGTAGGCAATTGCCGTAACGCATCCGTTAAATAGCATAGTTGTTTCTAATAAACCAAGTGAATCACGCGATTCAGAATGGACGATCTCATGTGCTAGCACTGCTGCAATGATATCTTCTGTCGAAAGCGGTTCGTTTAGTGCAGTTTCAAGTGAGGCTGTTTGAACAGTTGGAAGGCGGGTGCGTATTTGTTTGCAGATATTTGTAGTTGTTATGGGGAGATCTGGATCAGTAGAAGTACATATGAGATCAAATTCATTATTGATTTGTTGGATGAGATTGTTAGTGATGACAATGTTTCCGCCGAGTGAATATGCGTTGATGATTCCCTGATTCACAAAATAGCATTTGTACGTATCGATCCGCCTTTTTTGAAAAAGGGAGGCCATCTTGGTTATAGGCACTTTTAGCAGATCATCGATGTGTTTCTTCTCAGGAGAATCATTAGAGCTTTTATTAATTTGTTCTTCGATGGGTTTCTTAGGAGAATCATTAGAGCTTTTATTAATTTGTTTAATGAGGATCAAGGGATCTTTTGGAGGATAAACCCTGGGAACGGCAGATAATTCGATAAATCTTTCAAATATGCGCGGAATGATGTGAAGCCCACGATTTCCGGTAATGGGATTTCTCGGTAAACAAAAATCTAGAAATTGTGTAGAAAAGGAACGTTGATTAATCTGAGTGCTCACAGACATGCAAAAATTGTAGTACAAGAGCTAATAATAAGCAATGAGTTAACATGGGTTTTTAACAAGATGCGCTAAAAATTGGAATGGTCCATCTGCTTTGGCAAAGGAGGGAGGACCATGTTTAGCTCGATCTACCACGTTGCTCGTGGTGGCATGGAACAGAGAATGGCATCAGGATTGCCTCCGGAGCAAAATCCAAAACGCGTGCCTCGATCGTAGAGAAGATTGAATTCGACATAATGCCCACGAAGCTGTAGCTGGGTCTCTTTCATCGCAGGAGAATAAGGAAGCGCGATGCGCCTTCGGTAGATGGGCATGATGGCCTCCAAAAAATGGTTGCCAATGGATATCCAAAGGGCAATGTCTTGTTCTGTATTCCCACTGTGATAATGATCGAAAAAGAGCCCGCCGACCCCCCGTTCTTTTTTGCGATGTGGGAGGAAAAAGTAAGACTTTGCATTTTGTGCAAAGGTAGCATAGAGATTGCTTCCAAAGGGATCTACGCTTTTCTTTGCAACAGTATGAAAATGCTCGATGTCTTCAGGGTAGATGATACCCATGGGCGTAAGATCATATCCTCCGCCAAACCAAAAGCGTTCGCGTGTTTCCATGTATCGAAGATTAAAATGTACAGTGGGTGCATGAGGGTTCTGCATGTGAGTGATGAGGCTGACGCCAAACGCAGAAAAAGGGCCGGAAGCCTCTTCTCCGGGAAATTCCTCTCCTTGGACACAAGACCAATTGACTGCTGCTTTTTCAAAGACATCTCCATGAAGAAGCGCTATCTCACCGCCACCCGTGCCTTTTTGATACTGCCATGCAGTTTTTTGAAATCGCGCTTTAGCTTCAAGTGATTCAAATGCCGCAATCATTTCCTTGCGCAGTGAAAGTAAAAACGTTTGCAACCGTTCTTTTGACGAACTAGGGGCATTGTAGGGATTATCGGGCATTAATTTTGCAATTCTCCCTTTTCTTTTAATCGCAGCGCTCATTAGAGTGACTCCTATGCAAACCAACGATCCGCTGCGCATTATCGTTTTGGGGGCAGGGATTTCAGGCCTTGCAACAACCTGGTATCTTACAAAAGCATACCCATCTGCAGAAATTATCGTGCTTGAAGCATCAAATCGCGCAGGCGGACTTTTACATACAGATCATACGGCTGGATTTCATTTCGAAAAAGGCCCAAGGACATTTAGGATTAGTCAATGCAGTGCGCTTTTGCAGCTTGCACTCGATCTCGGATTAAAAGAGCAAATTCTTTGTTCTGCACCACCTTCTTCCCATCGCTACCTATGGTTTGCAGGGGCATTGAAGCGATTGCCTCATCATCTCCTCTCTTTTCTGGGTTCACCGTTGACGAAGGGGTGCATTCCGGCATTTCTATCAGAATGGAAACGACCTGTCGTACATGGAGACGAGACCGTTTGGGATTTTGTATCCAGGCGATTTAATCGCGATGTGGCCATGCGCCTCTTCGATCCCTTGGTTGTGGGGATTTTTGGAGGAGACGCGCGAAAGATTTCTGTGCGCGCCTGTTTTCCTACGCTCAAATTGTGGGAAGAAAAATATGGTTCTGTGACGAAAGGATTTTTCAAAGAATTGCGTCGATCTGTAAAAGAAATACAAGGATTTCCTGCGCAAGCGATCTTTTCTTTGCGAGGAGGGATGGAAGAACTCGTCCGAGCATTGCTTACAAAAACTCCTGCACAATATTTGTGGCATCGAGAAGCAGTATCTGTAGAGTGCAAAGAGAGAAAAGTCTACGTGCGAACGAAAGAGGAAACATTTCGAGGAGATGCGCTCTTTTGTGCACTCCCTATGGGAGAAGCAGCGCGCCTCTTTTCACAGAACTTGGCATCGTTTGAAATCATGTACCAACAAACGCCCCAAACGAGCATGGCTATTGTAAACGTGGGATATAATGATGCTCTCTTATCCGTGAATGGGTTTGGATACCTAATACCTACCTATGCGAAAGAAGAGATTTTGGGGGTCATTTTTGATTCCCAGATGATCCCTGAGCACAACAAACGGGCAAAGGAGACGCGTCTGACAGTGTACATTGAAGACAAGGGAGGAGAAGATGATTTTTATAGAGAGGCTGCACTTCGAGGTTTGAAAAGGCATCTTGGCATTGTACGCACTCCCACAGCTATTTCGTTAAAGCGCGTACGAGATGCCTTTCCGCAATACGAGGTTGGGCATTTAGAAAAGATGGCGGCTCTTCTACAAAAGTTTCCGACGGTATACCCACGCTGTTTTCTTGTCGGCAATTACTTGAACGGTATTGGCGTCAATGCGTGTATTTTGCGTGCAGAGCAAAGCGTCAAGACGAGCCAAACAATGCTTTGAGGGCAAAAAAGCCAAGAACGCTCATGACTGTGCTTGCGGGAATCGTAATCACCCAAGAGAGAAGAATCTCTTTGAGCATATGCAAATTGAGAGCATGCATTCCACGCGCAAGACCAACGCCTAGGATGGCTCCGACGAGGCAATGGGTCGTTGAGATGGGGAGGCCGCATTTGGAGGCGAAGAGGATCGTCGCCGCAGCTCCAAATTCTGCGCAAAAGCCTCGCGTGGGGGTAAGTTGCGTAATCTTTTTTCCTACAGTTTCAATCACACGCCATCCCCACGTCGCAAGACCTAAAACGATGCCAAATCCTCCCATGGCAAGGAGAAAAGATGAGCGTTGTAAGAGCGCAGGGGAATGAGGAAGTGCATGAAAAATTGCTGCAAGAGGACCGATCGCATTTGCGACGTCATTTGCTCCATGAGCAAATGCAATGAAGCAGGCACTGAGAATTTGAAGGCGTGCAAAGAGGGCTTCTACAGATACGTAGGCAGAAGCATGTAAAGAGATCGAGCAGGTCTCTTGTAATCGACCTGAGAGCGCATGTACTTCTCCTAGAATAGCATCTACTTGCTCATGCAGACCGTCATTTGCTGTGGCCTTGACGCGTTGCAAATGTTTCAATGCCTTTTGCACGCTAATGAGTGTGTAGGGAGAATCGTTCTTTGAAGAAGCAGAGGGCGTTTTTCTTGCGAAGAAAAAAGCAAGAATCCCTGCAATTCCTCCTGCGGTCATACTGATTCCAATGATTTGCAGTGAAGAGAAGTGCACATTCCAATGGGTAAACCCTCCCAGGAGAAGATTCCAAGAGAAGGTAGCAAAAAAGAAAAACGTAAAAAAAGGAAGGAGCTTTTGCGCAGCTTCTAGAGGGCGGAGTGCATAGAGAATGCGCTTTTGAAGCAAGCTAAAAAGAGCGAAGGAGAAAAGCCCTGCAATTGCTGGAGAAAAGACCCAGCTCATCGTAATGACAAGTACAGGTTTCCATTGAATAGCGTGGAATCCCCCAACAACTCCGGTGAATCCGAGAATGCCGCCTACAATTGCATGGGTGGTAGAAACCGGCCAGCCAAAATAGGTAGCAATCTGTAGCCATAGACCGGTTCCAAGAAGAGATGCTCCCATCCCGAGCACTAAGATCTTAGGAGAGAACGCGATATGCCCCGGGGAGATGAGTCCTTTTTGGATGGTTTCCAGCACTTCTCCTCCTGCGAGAAAAGCACCGCAAAATTCCAATAAGGCAGCTAAATAAACAGCACGCCGTAGCGTCAATGCACCAGAGCCAACCGATGTGCCCATGGCATTAGAGACGTCATTTGCGCCGATGTTCCATGCCAGGTAACATCCCAGTGCAATGATGATAAAGGTAAGGATCGATTCCGAATCCATTATTTCAGCTCGAGCACCATCCTAAACCGATTGGCTAACTTTTCGGAAAGCTTTGCAATTTCTGCGATTTCTTCTACAACGCGCACCCATTGGTAAAAAGAAGGGGCAGGAAATTCTTCTTCGCACTGCACGAGTTTTTTCATCACCGAACGGCGCAAAAGTTCTGCTTGATATTCTAAATAAGCGGCTTGTTCCACCATGCCGCGTACTTTTTCCGCCTCGATTCCCCCAAAGGAAGATTCTAAAAGAGCATCGATTTCTTGGATGATTTCAAGAGCTTTAGAAAAAGTTTCTCCGTTTTTTGTAAAGAGAGCAGAGAGATGTTTGTAAA
>JAKAAD010000033.1 GCA_021802305.1 bacterium | reverse complement strand
CTCTGCACGCTCATCCTTCAGAAGCCGAACAGCTCTGGCATGATGCAGAGCGCAAGCTTCTTCATGCCGTTCAATTAGGCAGTGCTTCGGGCTACTACCATTTGGGTTGCTTACATGCACTGTTGGGATATGTTGATTCCGCTCTTATGATGCTGGAAAAAGCAGAAAAACTTGAGGGACTACCTCCACTTAACGAAATGGTAGAAGATGAATGGCTAGACAACATGAGAAACTCTCCCTCATTTCAAGATCTCATGGAGCGTTTAGGACAAAGGCAACATAACCAATAGGCATAGATATGGCTCAGAGAAGTTTCTTATTCGTCATCGCAGTCACCCTCTCGTTTTTCTTTATTTCCTACTGGCTTGGTCCCAGTAAAGTACCTACCCCTGAAGAGAAAGCCACTCAGGTTGAGGTCGTGAGCGAGCAAAAGAAATCCAGCGAAAGCAATGAAAAATTTTACGTTCTTGAGAATGACACAATCCAATTGGTTTTTTCCAATCACGGCGCTGCTCTTGCCGAAATCAACCTCCCCTTAAAAGGTAAGGAGCATCCACAAAGTCCCATCCGTGCCATTCAATTCGACAAAACTATGTTCAAAGAATATCCATACAACGACCTCTTTCCCACACACAATTACGAAATTGCAACAACAAATGGGCTGGAATCCAAAGAACCCTCCACGGGCGGCTATTACCCTCTTCTGCGAAGATCTCTCTTGGGTCCTCAAGGAATCCTCCTTCATCGCTTTCCTTCTGAATATTATGGATTGAACATCCTTCCTACCAAATTGGATGAGCGTGCAGAGGAGGTGTATCAACTTAAAAATTTAGAAAAAGACCGCATTGAATTTGTATTTTCCTCTGCTAAGCGCAAAATTACAAAAATTTTTACATTGCCTAAAGATCCAACAAAAGCTCCCTATGTCTTTGATGTACAGATTCAGGTAGAAGGAGATGCGCAAGGTCTTATGGTTGGGTCCGGTATCCCTGAAGTCGAGTTGATTTCAGGATCTTCTAGCCCCGGCTTAAAATACCTCCTCTCAAAAGACAACAAAAAGCCCGATGTCGTAACGCTTTCCCTCCCAAAAACAGCGACAACTTCTTCGCAATATGCGCCGAGTTGGATGAGCAATTCGAACGGCTTTTTTGGACTTATCATCAACCCTCTTTCAGAAATTGGTACAGGTTTTGCCGCAGAACGGATAGCCGGAGATGTTGTTCCTCCGCGTATTTCGCTCATCGATGCCCAATATCAAAAATTTCCTGCCTCAAAATACCCAGGTTACCAATTCCAACTTCCCCTGCGCACCGGTGACATGCATTTCCGCGTCTATGCAGGCCCTTACATGAGCGATGTTTTACATCTCGTTGATGCAACTTTTACGAATCCCGCAACCGGTTACAATCCCCATTACGTGAAAGCGATGAGTTTTCACGGCTGGTTCACATTCATTTCTGAACCTTTTGCTAAGTTCTTATTCTTTTTGATGAAACTCTTTTACAAGATCACAGCCTCATGGGGAGTCGCTATTATCTTACTGACTGTAGTCCTCAGGCTCATGCTTTACCCACTAAATACATGGTCCATCAAGTCTTCGCTAAAAATGCAGCAGATTGCTCCGAAAATTTCTGCTCTGCAAGAGCGATTTAAAAAAGATCCCAAACGACTCAAGATGGAAATTGTAGCGTTGTATCGAGAAAAAGGGATCAATCCCCTACTAGGATGCCTGCCCATGCTCATACAACTGCCTTTCCTCGTGGGGATGTTTGATTTGCTAAAATCTGCTTTTGAACTGCGTGGAGCCACTTTCATTCCTGGGTGGATCAACAATTTGAGTGCGCCCGATGTCATCTTTAGTTGGAAATACCCCATTTTCTTCTTTGGCACGAGCTTTCACCTGTTACCCATTCTTTTGGGCGGAATCATGTGGTTCCAACAAAAGATCAGTGTATTTACTCCCAAAAACAAGGCCTTGCTTACCGATCAACAAAAGCAACAACGTATGATGGGCAATATTCTCACCATCGTTTTCTCGGTGATGTTTTACCATTTTCCATCCGGCTTGAATATCTATTGGCTCTCCTCTATGGGTCTTGGAATTCTACAACACGTCTGGATGCGACAAAAAATGATCCCAAAGAAAGTCAAGCTTCAACCGTAAAAATGCAAGAGTGGGACCGCTTTCTCGAACATCTCGAACAAAAGCTTGGAAAACCGGTCGTATCTAAATGGCTTCGCACACTTACAATCTCTTCCTTTGATGCCTGCAATCTTCATTTAGAAGCCAAGGATCCGCTACATCTTCATTGGTTCGAAGAGCACGTTCGCCCTCTCAGTTCTGCCATACTGCGCAACCGAAATGCGCGCCCTATTCGGGTTCACATCACCGTTGCAGGGTGTACTACAGAAAAGCAACCAAAAAAACAAAAAGAAACCCCTTCTTTTTTCCTGCCTGACCAACTTTTTACCCATGCCAATTTCGATACGTTCATTGCTACAGAAACTCCCTGGCTCCCTTCTTTTCTCGAAGACATATTGAATAAGCGGCAGCTGTTTAATCCTATACTTTTTTGGGGAGAACACGGCTCTGGTAAATCACACCTTCTCATGGCATTAGCGCAGACCTACCAAAAATTAGGGCTGCGTGCACATTACATCAGAGCCGATACCTATACCCAACAAGTAGTGAATGCAATTCGCATGTTTCAATTACGCGATTTACGAAAAACATATCGAGAAAACGATGTCCTTCTTATCGATGACGCGCACTTATTTGCGCGCAAAGATGCAACCCAAGAAGAATTTTTTCATACATTTAATACCCTACATCTCGAAGGAAAACAAATCATCCTCTCATCTGCTGTAGCACCTAGTACAATGGAAGATATCGAACCGAGACTGATATCGCGATTCGAATGGGGTCTCGCCCATACGCTTTATCCTCTCTCCAAAGAACGCTGGGATGAAGCTCTCCGTAAGCGATGTGAATGGCTGCATTTTCCTTTGTCCAAAGACGCTCGATCCTTTCTCATTTCCGCTTTTTCCGCTCTTTCGGCTCTTTTTCAAGCACTCGATGCGCTCATCTTACGCATTCATCTAGAAGGTACTCCCCTTTTTAAGCGCAATCCTGAACTTCTTGAAGAAAAAGATGTAAAAAAAACCTTAGAAGATTTGCTACAAAAGGAACACGCAAAAATTCTTACACAAGAGCAAATTCTTGTAGCCGTCGCATCTACATTTGGCATTCGTCAAGAAGATCTCATCGGAAAATCACAAAGTCGCGAATGCGCACAACCAAGACACATTGCAATGTACTTGCTTCGCTCAGAGCTGCGCTTTTCATTTCCAAAGATTGCACGAATCTTCTCGCGCGACCACTCTACTGTCATGACAAGCGTTCGGCAAATTGAAACGTCTGTTCAGAAAAAAGACCCAGAAATTCGAGCCACTCTTGCTGAAATCAAAAGTATTACCAAACGTGGGTAACACTTCACATTCTATATCTTGATAAACTGGCCACCGGGTTTTCCCGGGGGTGTTTCTGGAGGTTTGGGAAGCTGCGGACCACCTACCCCAGGAGGGGCAGTAGATTCTGGTATGGGTCTTCCTTCACAAATAGCTTTTACCTTCTTGCGCCAATCTTCAACAGTATGTACAAAATGAGGAGCGAATCGACGAAGTCCTGATGCATCTGTTCCTGCACCCATTTCGATGATTGCATGCATTAAAATAAGTTCTTCGGGAACTGCAACACCAATTCCTCCTCCGGCCATTTGACCACCGAGCATAGATCCTACGAGCAATGTTTCATAGAGAAGCAGTTTTGTTGCAGAATCTTTTGGCAATCCATCTAAAATAGGCGAATATAGATAGAGACGATCTGAATTTGGCTCATATGTAAGGTGAAGAGAAAATGTGTTATCTATTCCCAAAATGCAGGTATTATTTTCATCAAACGAGAGATCTAGGTTAAGTTCTTTACCAAATTCTTTAAGATTTTGTTTCGCATTTTCTAAAGACATGAACGTATTTCCTCCTAACGGACAATTCAAAGCATAAGAGACACTTATTTAATTATCAAATAAAAAAATAGAGCGTTGCATCCCATGTTGTGCCAGTCCGACGTAGTAACTAAAAACCAATGTTGAGTTCATTTGCGTATATATCAAACCCATCCTAATCGCTCAAGGCGATGACGTACATCTCTTTGGGATGCGAAGAAGCAATGATATTTTCTGCTTGTAAAAGGAGATCCTCTTGCAGAGTATGTGCAATGAGGAGAACTCTTTTTTCTTTGAGTTGCTTCTCTTTCCCCTTTCGGAAAAGGCACGTTCCTTTGATATCTCCTTGCATCTCCCAGGCTGATCGATCCCATCCTACACGTAGCGCAGGCACGAAAGTAGATTGCAATTTTTTTGCACACTGTTTTGCAAGGAGAATCGGGAGATTCCCTCCACTCTTCCAGCTTCTCCAGGGAGAAAATGGCAATGGAACAATGCATTCCGGCATCGGCCATTGAAGCAGTGCCATCTGCATCTGCATGAATGCTACGGTGGACGGAAGATGCGCATATTCTCCTTTTTCTAGCGATGAAATCCAAGTAGCACAAGCTCCAAGTCGCATCCAGAGAGCAGCTCGACGTTTGGCTGTAGAAAAATGCAAGAGGTGGCATCTACAAGCTTCTTTGAAACAATAGGGACATCGCACATGGGGAGAAATCAAGGAAAAATGTTCCAGGCATATCTGACAAAATGTTCGATATTGTGAAACAAGCTTCCGATCGCAGTGCAAACAAAAACGAGGATAGAAAAAATCAGCCATTCTTTGGAGAAACACAAGAGACCTCATGCATAATTAAGCTTTTGTCATCGATGAAGCCTTAGTTGCGCAAGAGGTCTAAGCTATCGAGATATGCCTTTTTGGTCATTAGCCTCTTGAGCTCATTCTGATCTTTCAGTTTGATCTGAAAAAGCCAACCTTCCCTTTCTGCATTTCGATTGACAAGAGAGCTCTCTTCTTTGAGCTTCGCATTCACTTGGAGAATTTCCCCCGACACAGGAGCATAGATATCCGTAGCCGCTTTCGTCGATTCGAGAACTGCAACTTCTTGCCCAGCTTGTACTTGCATTCCAATCGCAGGCAATTCTACGTACACGACTTCACCCAACTCTCGTTGCGCGATGTCTGTCACACCTACTGTTCCCACGTCTTCTTCCACAGCAATCCATTCGTGTGTTTCTGTATATTTTGTATTCTTTTCAACATGCTTCATTTTTTTAATTCCAAACTTGCCCATAACTTCGGATGTTGCGCGATCAAAACATCTTCGGAAGATATGCTAAAGTGCTGCTTTCTTCCTTGGCTGTGCATGCAATAAGCAAATCCCATGCGATCAAAAGATACTGGATCGAATCCATGAAGGCAAGAGCGCGGAAAAATTGCCTCAACAGTGTAGCTATTTGGTTTTGTTTCAATAACAACTTCTATTTCCTGAGCATCGCAAAGCGGATGGCGATCTTCGGTCCGAAAATGGGTGATCTCCCTGCCTTTCAGAGCAGCGGCTGGCAAGAGAAGAAAATGGTGACAAAAACGCGTAGCAAATCCTGCAGTTTTCATATCTCGCGTATCAAAAAAGAGTTCCATGGCTTCTCCTTTTGAAAAGTCAGGAAAAAAAGAACGACCCATGGGGTGATCTACGTGCACTGTACATGTTATTTCTTCTTCGTTCCATCCAAGATCTACTTGTGCAAACGGTACTTCATCTAATAGCGAAGTTGTCAGGGGAAGCCTCCTTCCTCTCTTTTTATGTTTCACATAAGGAATCGCTACGTGGAGGGAAAAAAAATGGATCGGACGAAGCGCCGGTATAAACTTGAGTATATCACAATGAGGCAATCGCACCATGTTTCGTCATCTCTTCTATGAGAAGCCTTGCCCACTCGCGCTTTGCATCATCTTGGAGAGATTTACGCACGAGCAGCGCTCCTTTGTGTACTTCGCGCTTCCCCTGCTTTCTTTCCAAAACGCGGAAAAAGACAAGCCCCCTTTCAGGATCATGTACGACACGAGACCAAGATGTATCCTCGCGCATCCCTTCCTGATAGAGCGCTCCCTCTTTTCGAGATATATCGAGAATTTCTTGTTTAAGCAAATGGGTAGGCTCCTTTTTCTGTAGCAACGCATCGCGTGCTGCTTGCAATTGAGATAGAGCATAGTATCGCACGTAAAAAGTAGAGGGAAGTTTTAGCGTCTCTCCCGGAAGAAATTCATGAGAGCGCTTGTATTCTTCTTCAATGCGTTCTAAAAGCGGCGCAAATAGGAGGCGTACAAATTCTTGCTTGACTTCTTTGATGGGACGCTCAGTTCCCATCGCTGTGCGAAACTGAAGAGGATCTCTCTTGCGCATCACAGGATAAGCTTCTTCAAGTTTTTGTTCCAACCATTGATCGAGCAAAGACTCAGCTTCTTGAAAGTGAAGTACGCGCCTCGTACTCGTTGTATCCTTTGCTGCAAGGCGATAATAGACATCTCCATCAAAACTAAAACAGTGCGATGCATCCCGACTTGTTTGGTGTAAAAGATCAATAATTGCAGAAGAATCCGCGATTCCGGAAAAGGGGTGTATGCTCGTCCCCTCGCCAAAGAGAAGTGTCGCCTTTTTTAGAGGAGCAGCATCGAGTGCACGTTCAATGTTTCCGCTCTTTTCCAACATAGCACGTTGAATGGCCCTATCGATGGCAAAGCGCTCCTTTGCATCCCATTCCGCAAGAAGGCGAAATCGTTCTTGCAAAGTCTTGGCATTTTTATCTTTTAATTCTGGAAACTGAGAGAGCAGTTTCTCCCAATGGATCTCTTCGCTCGCCCATTGCCACATCTCTTTTAAGCTAAATGCACAAGCAACGCTTTCCCATGGAACTTCCGCATAGGTGATCTCATAAGCTTGCGCGATCAGTGAGGGATATTTCTGCTCTATCTTGGAAAAAGCAATGGGGGTGGGCGACAAGGAAATGGTAAATAGATCAGAATCAGCAATGGCCTCTTGGTATATTTGCCACCTGGCAAGTCCCAAAAGATCGGAAAAAGGCATCGGATTTAAAAGTGAATACAACTCCACATGTGCACTCTCATTCGCATAAGCAGAAAACTGTGCATATGGCAGACCTTCGAGAAATACACCCTCTGCAACATTCTCTAACAATTTTCGAAACAAAAGAACCTTGCGCCAGCTTTTTATGAGGAGCTGCTCATGAAGCCCCAATTGCCAACATGCATTGTGAAATTCCCGAATGACCTGATCTCGTTCTGCATGTTGAATTTGCGCAACATTGATAGAAAAATGACGATAGAGATCTCGCTTTGCCTCTTTTCTACTTACTTTGATCCCCTGCTGTTCAGCAACATCCGCCATATTCAAAATGGTTTGACTCACAATATGTAACCATTTTGATCCAAACCAATCTACATAAGAAGAAAAACCTGCAGGTGAAAGTTGTGCATATGCAAGCGCTGGATCTGCCTCAGAGCGCAACCGTTCTTGTTCTGCAAAAAGAGCCCTTCTTGCTCGCTCTGCCGGGCAATGCATCGCATGCATATAGAGATTAACAAGCTGAGAGAAGCTATCTGTTGCACCTTTTGTCTGTCGCATCAGCTCTTGAAATGAGTTGAACAACCCCGGCGCTAACCGTTTCCATATGTTAATGAGAGAGATGCGAGGATCTTTGGGATGTTCATACATTTGAAAATTTTGGAGTTTTTCGATGCGATTTTCCATCTCTTCTCGCAGCTCATCTTGGTATTTTTCAGCTAAAATCTTTCCTAACCCTGAAGCGAGAAAATCGCGCTCGATGACCCCATCGTGAAGAAGGGAAAATTCACTACCCAATGCATAAGGCGAATGCGTAAGCAAATGGGTAAGTGCAATGACTTCCTCTTCTTTGATGGGACGCTTCGTCAGGCTTTTGCACAATGTGCGATTTGCTTGGCTATTTTGACTCGAAAATCCATCAAAGACTCCAAATAATGCAAAAGAAGTAATCACGAGGATTGATACAATCAAGAGCAAAATTTTTTGATGCTTGCGGAGAATCGTCAACATACGTCAATACGCCTTTGCAAACACCGCGCGCTTTCGGCTGGGACGCCCTGTGAAAATGCACTTTTTTTCTTCTTCTGTTAAAAGACAACGAATCGTACTCCCAAAATCCTCTTTGATTTTTTCTTCTAATTGAGAATCTTCTGCCCAAGGAGCTACAACGAATCCTTTTTCCTCCGCTTTAAAAAAAGCGACAAATTCCTCAGAGGTTTTTATTTTTTTTATGTGTGCTTCGCGAAAGGCAACCGCTTGCTGAAACAAATTCGCTTGGATCCCATCGAGCTCTTCGTGTATATGCGAAAGGATTTCTGCTCTTGAGAAAACCTTTGCTTCGCGATGGGGAAGGTCCCTGCGATAGATCGGGAAACGATCTCCTTCCATATCTCTTGGACCGATTTCTATGCGAATGGGTATGCCCTTTTTAATCCAAGACCATGTCTTTTCCCCGCCACGCACGTCTCGTTCATCGACAATAGCAATCAATGGCCCTTCGCGATATCTCATTGCGTTGAGACCTTGTGCAAGTTTGTGACAAAACGAGAGCACTTCTGCACGCGATTCCTCTTTGTGAATGATCGGAAGCAAAACGACATGGGCAGAGGCAATCTTGGGAGGTAAACGAAGTCCATCGTCATCGCCGTGCACCATGACAAGAGCACCAATGAGCCTGGTCGTCAATCCCCAAGAAGTCGTCCAAGCGTGCTGCACATTCCCTAAAGGATCGCGAAATTGGATCTCTTGCGCCTTGGAAAAATTTTGTCCAAGAAAATGTGAAGTTCCACATTGCAGCGCTTTTCCATCGCCCATCATTGCTTCTAGCGTATAGGTTGCAACGGCACCGGGAAAGCGCTCTCTCTCCGTTTTCTCTCCAGAAATTACGGGGATTGCCAAGGTGTTTTGCACGAAGTCAACGTACAAGTCGAGCATGCGCAGCGTCTCTTCTAGGGCCTCTTTTTCCGAAGCATGGGCCGTATGCCCCTCCTGCCAGAGAAATTCTGCCGTGCGCAAAAAAAGACGCGGCCTCATTTCCCATCGCACGACATTTGCCCATTGATTGAGCAAAATGGGCAAATCTCGATAGGACTGAATCCATTTTGAAAAAAGAGATCCAATCATCATTTCGGACGTTGGTCGGACAATCAAAGGTTCTTCAAGAGGACCGGCAGGAACAAGCTCTCCCTTTTTTCCCTTTTCTAAGCGATGATGCGTTACAACTGCGCATTCCGTCGCGAACCCCTCGACATGTTTTGCTTCTTTTTCTAAAAAGCTAAGAGGAATCAATAAAGGAAAATAGGCATTTTGATGACCTGTAGCTTTGAAACGCGCATCGAGGATTTTTTGTATATTTTCCCAAAGTGCATAACCCCATGGCTTAATCACCATGCACCCGCGCACGGGAGCATGTTCGGCAAGCTCTCCTGCATGCACAGCACCCTGATACCATTCCTGAAAATTTTCGCGACGAGTCGGTTCAATCCCCGTCTTGGCTTTTTCTTTTTGAGACATTTGGAGACATTTTACCGCCGAGACAAATGCGCCACAAGCTCTTTTGCTAAAAAATTTTTTGCGCCCTTGATTTCTTTCAGTGATGCTCCCTTTTCAAGAAGTGCATGCGTATAGGTTTGCATAGCACGAAGAACTTCCGTACCAGGCTTTAGCATTTGTTGTAGCATGTCAATATTAGGAGGGATGAGTGAAATCGTTCCCTGGTGCAAAAAGCCTTGTTTTGTTTTGCGCTGCGCAGCACCGGCTATCTTTTTTTCCTTCCAAATTACATCGTATTTTGTAGGCTTCGCCATACAAAAATGCGAACACGCATCATCAAAGGCATGCGCATCTCTAGGCATTAACATCGGTTCAATGACGGAAAATATACAAAAAATCCT
>JAKAAD010000032.1 GCA_021802305.1 bacterium | reverse complement strand
CTGGTGAGTCTTTGATATGTGTTATTTGTAAAGTTTGGTATTATATCGAGTTTGTAAGATACGCTCTATGTGGAGACTCGTTAAGCAGTTATTTTTAGGGACCTGCATTTTTTTAGCAGGGTGTGAGAAGGCTTCGTCAACTCATCGAATAGCAGAGCATGCACCTGAAGTGCTCCATATTCTTTCGACGACAGCAATGATCGACGATGTTGTTGGACGCATTGTAGGTGAAAGAGCTCAACATGATGCATTAATTCGAGGAGAGACGGATCCTCATAGTTATGAGCTCATCAAAGGCGATGATGAAAAAATTTCTTCAGCACATGTAATTTTTTATAATGGCCTTGGATTAGAACATGGGGCAAGCTTGCGATACCATCTCGATCACCATCCTCATGCGGTTGCTATTGGCAGCATCATCCAGTCACAAGTCCCGGATTTGCTTTTGATGATCGATGGACAACTTGATCCACATATTTGGATGGATATTTCTTTATGGAGTAGGATCATCGACCCCATTGTGGATGTCATTGTTTCCCTCGATCGGAAAGGAGAAGAGTTCTATCGCGCAAATGGTGAAGCCTTGAAACAAGAGATGCGTCAGATCCACGAGAAGGTGATCGCCAAAATGCAAAAAGTTCCTGCAGAACTCCGTTTTCTCGTGACGAGTCATGATGCGTTTCAATATTTTGCACGAGCCTACCTTGCTCCTAAGGAAGAACAGGGAGAAATGCGATGGAAGAATCGTTGCGCGGCTCCCGAAGGGATTGCTCCTGACGGACAATTGAGCTCAGCTGATATTCAGCGCATTGCAGAACATGTAATGGAACATCGAATTTCTGTCATTTTCCCTGAGTCCAATGTGAGTCGCGATGCATTGAGAAAGATTGCTAATGTCTGTCAAAAAAAGGGTTGGAGCTTACTGTTTTCTCAAGAGTCACTTTTTGGCGATGCAATGGGTACCGACTCGTACTTATCTATGATCGCACACAATGCAGATGTGCTCTTGCGCGCTTGGTTGGAGGCAGAAAAAAATGCCGGCTTCTGAACAAAACGCACAGCCTGCCTTAGAGATTGAGGGTTTAAGTGTACATTACGGTCGAATGCATGCACTTTGGGACATTACTTGTGCACTTCCCAGACAAACAGTTACGGGAATTATTGGGCCCAATGGTGCAGGGAAAAGTACATTGCTCAAAACCCTTTTGGGCATGGTAGATGGATACGCGGGTAAAGTCGCCTTTTTTGGGCAGCCGCTCAAGCGCGTAAGGAGCCGCATTGCTTACATTCCACAACGAAGCAGCGTCGATTGGGATTTTCCCATTACTGCTTTTGAACTCGTCTTGATGGGGCGTTATGGAAAACTTGGTTATTTTTCATGGCCGAAAAAAGCAGATCGCGAAGCGACTTTGCGGGCTCTCGAACAAGTAGAAATGGAACGATTTGCGGATCGTCAGATTAGCGAACTTTCAGGAGGACAGCAGCAAAGGCTTTTCTTTGCAAGAGCGTTGCTGCAAGATGCAGATCTCTATCTCATGGATGAGCCTTTTACCGGGGTAGATATGGCAACTGAAAATGCTCTCATGCGGCTGATTGAAGAGGGAAAAAAGCAGGGAAAGACGTTTCTCATTGTCCATCATGATTTGAGTTCTGTAGAAAGCTATTTCGATCTAGTGATGATGCTGAGTATTCGCTTGGTTGCCTGCGGCCCCGTTCAACAAGTGTTTAACAAGGAAACGATCGCACAAACATATGGAAAAGGAAGCGCTCTTCTCGAAGAGGCTCTCCTTCTTCGATCGCGATCGCCACGCAAAGAGTAACGATGCCTATTTGGTCCTTTTTCACAGATCCCGTATTACAAGCCCCAACCATTGGATGCATGCTCATGGGGCTTTCAACGGCGCTCATGGGCGTTATCGTTGTTCTCCAACGACGTGCTCTCTTAGGAGAAGCTCTTTCTCACGCTGCCTATCCAGGCATTGTTTCCTGTGCACTCTTGCGTTCATTTTTTCCTTTGAGCGGTGATAGAGAAATCATCGTGATTTTCGTGGCACTAGTCACATCACTGCTTGGATTGTGGTTGATTGAAGCTTTAGAAAAAGCTTTACGCGTAACAAGTGATGCAGCGCTCACTTTTGTCTTGTCTTTCTTTATGGGCGTTGGAGTCCTCATTGCAAGTCATTTGCAGTGTAAGCATCCTGCATGGTTTCAGGTTGTTCAGAATTTTTTCTATGGACAAGCAGCAACAATGATGGATATTCATGTGGTCATATATGCCATATTTGCTGTATGTGTGGTTGCTTTGCTCGTGTTATTCTATCGACCTATCCATGCTTTGCTCTTTGATCGTAGTTTTGCTGTGAGCTTAGGCTTTTCGAGCAAGCGCTTGGAGCGTCTTCTTGCTATACTCACATCCCTCGTTGTAGTCATTGGAATGAGAAGTGGTGGGGTGGTTCTCATGGCTGGACTCCTTCTTGCTCCTGCTGTTGCAATGCGTCAATGGTCTCATCGGTTACATTGGATTTTTTTTGGAGCTGGAACCATCGGGGCGTTGTCCGGTTTTCTTGGCAATCTGTTGTCCGTGCGATGTATTGCAGGAAAGATATTGCCGACCGGACCCATGATATTACTCAGTGCCATCGTCATTTGCATAATTTCTTTTCTCATCGCCCCAAAAAAAGGGCTTTGCATGCGCGCTCTTCGAACGATGCATTTTCTTTTGAAGTGTCGCGAGGAAAATTTGTTAAAGCTCCTGTGGAAACAAGGAGGTGTGCCACGAACGAGCCTCAAACAATATCATCCGCTAGCAAGGTTTTGGGTACTTTTTCAATTAAAGCGGCAAGGGTGGGTTACGGAATCCAAGAGGAGGCTCACACTTACAAAGGATGGCGAATTTCGCGCGAGGCAAATTGTGCGATTACATCGCCTATGGGAAACCTATCTTGTTCGTTTGGGACATGCAAGAGAACGAGTGCACCATAGTGCAGAGGAAATGGAGCACATTTTGACTTCAGAAATGGGTGGAGAATTGGCAGAATTTCTCAACCACCCCACAGAAGATCCGCATCAACAGCCCATTCCCAAGGGGATGTCATGAGCAATCCCTATTCTGGAACAAATGTATTTGAATTCATCGCACTCTTTGTGCAACGCGTAATCTTCTTTGCAACGGGACAATTGGGTTGGAAAGATATTGCGATTGATGAAGTCCAGATTTTTGTTCTTTCATTAGTTGCCTTATCTGCGGCATTCGTGGGAACATTTTTGGTTTTGCGCAAAATGGCCATGCTTGCAAATGCTCTTTCCCATACTTTACTATTGGGAATTGCGCTGGCCTTTTTGATTCTTGCTCCTTCGGCGCACTCCTTGCCATTACCTGTGCTACTTTTAGCGGCCCTTGCATCCGCATTGTTAACGAGCTTTATGACCTATGCTTGTAAGAGATGGTTTTCTCTATCTGAAGATGTAAGTACTGGGTTAGTTTTTACTACGTTATTTGCGCTAGGTATTGTCATCGTGAGCGGATGGATGCGCAATACGCACTTGGGCATTGAAGCAATCATGGGTAATGCGGATGCACTGCATAAAAACGATCTTGTCTTCACATTTTGGATTGCTATGATCAATGTGTTATCCATCATTTTGCTCTATCGAGGATGGAAGGTCACGACATTTGACCCCGCATTCGCAAAAATGTCGGGATTTTCTCCCCTTTTTTTTCACATGGTACTCTTGTTGATTACCGCGATGACAGCAGTTGCGGCATTTCGCGCCGTGGGAGTCATGTTGGCACTCAGTTTCTTTGTTACGCCATTGCTATGCGCACGCCTCCTTTGCTCGCGATTATTGACTGTTCTTTGTGTGAGCGCAGGTATTGGGATAGGATCCGTGCTTTTGAGCGTTGCTCTTTCGAGACATTTTTTAACTGTGCATGGCCTTGCCTTTTCTACTGGTGGACTCACGTGTTGTTGCTTAGGAGCGGTGCTTTTCATCATCTGGATAGGAAAAAAAATACGAGAGAAGGGATGGAGACATGCAAAAAAATATTTACTAGATTCCCACAAAGGACTCCCTCAGGCATAATGACATGCAATGACAATTGTACACATTCTCTTAGCCGCGCTAGGCATCGGTTTTCTCATTTTCATTCATGAATTTGGTCATTACATCGCTGCACTGCGACAAGGGATGACGGTCGAAGTCTTTTCCATTGGCTTTGGTCCCCCAGTTGTCTCTTGGAAGCATAAAAATGTTAGATGGCAAGTATGCATTTTGCCCTTTGGGGGGTACGTCAAGATTGCGGGAATGGAAGGTAAAGGTGGGGTGGAGCCACATCAAGTCGAAGGGGGATTTTATAGCAAAAGTGCTTGGTCTCGTATCAAAGTGGCTCTTGCAGGCCCATTTGTAAATATCGCATTTGCGTTTCTCATCTTTTGTGTCATTTGGGCTTTGGGTGGACGTGAACGTGCTTTTAGCCAGCATACCCCAACGGTTGGTTGGGTAGCGCCCCGTTCACCTTTTTATGAAGCAGGGATGCGTCCGGGGGACCTCATTGAAGAAATTAATGGGAAACCTTTTCGTTCCTTTGAACAACTTTATACAGAAACGGTGCTGAATAAACAGCCCTGGACCATTCGAGGAAAGCATACCCATGATCCATCAGTAACGTCTACCCCATTTGAATGGACAGCTCACTTTTTGGCACCCCTTGCCACCGCTGAGAGATTAAAGCTCATCATGCAATCTATAGCCCCTGCGCAATTTCTCCTCTCTACCACTCCACCTACCGAATCTCCCATGGCAGCATCCGGACTTCATGCGCGCGATCGGCTGATTTGGGCAAATGGACATTTTCTCTTTTCTGCCCAAGAACTTCATCATGCACTCAACGCGCGCAAAGTTTTATTGACGATTCTTCGCGATAGCAAAACGAGACTTGCGGTGCTATCTACGCACAAAATAGGGGAATATCGACTTTCAGAGCAGCAGAGGGGAGAACTGGAGGATTTTAAATACGATGCCCATGTGAAAACGGCTTTGGCGAATCTCTCTTTTATTCCCTATGTTGTTGATGCAAAAGGAATTGTGCAAGAAAGATTGCAACTTTCAGAAGGAAATAGCTTTTCTGAAGATGAGCTGAAATCTGGGGACCGCATTCTCGCGGTTGATGGTCATTCCGTACCATCAGCACAAGCCCTACTCGCTTCCCTTCAGACTCCGCATGTCACCATGATCGTAAAAATGCATGACGAGGCGTCAGCCGCCTCTTCCTCTCAAGCCAATGCGCTTTTCCAATCTGAAATGGAGAGCCCTGCTCTCAAAGCCATCATTGCTTCCATTGGGACAGATCATCCGATCATAGAGCGAGATGGATATCGCTTGTTGCCATCTACGCCGCTGTTGAGTTTTCAAGAAATGGCGTGGTTACAAGGAAAAGAGCATGCTCTCCCCGGGTACGGATTGGGGATTCATCTGCACGACCTTTCTGTGACATACAATCCTTCGCCCCTTACTCTCTGCAATTATGCAGTACGAGAAATGTGGCGCACTGTTTCGGCGATTTTTACAGGCAACTTAAGTCCAAAGTGGCTTGCGGGACCTTTAGGGATAGTTCATGTGATGGAGCATAGCTGGGCAGAAGGAACAAAAGAAGCATTTTTTTGGCTTGGTCTCATTAGCCTTAACCTGGGTATTTTCAATTTACTACCCTTGCCGATTCTCGATGGGGGCCATATAGGGTTTTCTCTTTGGGAATTGATTACGCGACGTCGCATTACAGCGAAGACGCTCGAACGCCTCATCATTCCATTCGTGGTGCTGTTCATTGCATTTTTTATCTATCTCACCTACCACGACATATTAAAATTATTTAACTAAGCTCCTTTGTGTCAAAATGAACACAAGAAAAAAACTGGGAGGATTCACGCAACAGAGCACTAGATTCACCAAAAAAAAGCCCGAGGCTTTGGACCTCGGGCTTGCTCTATTCATGGTGAGTTATTGAGGATTACTTCTTTGCTTCGTCGTCTAGGATCTCGACTTCAGCATCCTCAATGTTATCTGCTTTACCGGTGTTCGCGTTGCCGCCTTGCGGGGGAGGAGGTGTTCCCCCACCAGTGTTGGTTGCATTTTTGAGGGATTCGCCAATCTTTTGCAGATGTTGATTGAGCTCTTCCTGTGCTCTACGCATTCCGTCCACATCATTGCTATCGACTGCTTTTTTCAATGCGTCAATGCGGGTTTGAATCGCATCTGCGATCTCTTTTGGCAAGCGATCTTTGTAGGTGTTGAGTTCCTTTTGTGCACGGAACACAAGGCTATCAGACTCATTTTTCACCTCAATTTCCTCTTTGCGTTTCTTATCCGCATCCGCATTCTTTTCTGCATCTTTGAGCATGCGCTGGATTTCATCTTCAGAAAGCCCGGATTTTGCCTGGATGCGAATCGATTGCTGCTTGCCGGTGACTACGTCTTTAGCAGAGACGTTCAGGATGGCATTCGCATCGACATCAAAGGAGACCTCAATTTGAGGTTGTCCTCGAGGTGCAGGAGGAATGTCCGTAAGATCAAAGCGACCAATCTCTTTGTTATCCCTAGCCATCTTGCGTTCTCCTTGAAGAATCACGATGGTGACAGCAGTTTGATTGTCTGCTGCCGTAGAAAAAATCTGCTTTTTCTGTACAGGAATAGTAGTATTGCGATCAATGATCGGCGTGAAAATTCCACCTAATGTTTCAATGCCCAAAGTAAGAGGAATGACATCGAGTAGGAGAACGTCTTTGACGTCGCCACTGAGAATAGCCCCCTGAATAGCCGCACCAATGGCGACCACTTCATCGGGATTTACTCCTTTGTGTGGTTCCTTGCCGAAGATTTCCTTTACTTTTTTTTCCACAGCAGGCATGCGCGTCATTCCACCGACGAGAATGACTTCGTCAATCTTCTCCTTGGAGAGATTTGCGTCCTTGATGGCTTTTTCACAAGGTGCCACAGTGCGCTCTATGAGGTCATAAGTAAGCTCTTCAAATTTTGCACGCGTGAGCGTGTAGGCAAGATGCTTGGGTCCAGTGCTATCCATCGTGATGAAGGGTTGATTGATCTCCGTCGATTGGGTGCCGGAAAGCTCGATTTTTGCTTTCTCTGCAGCATCGCGAAGGCGCTGAAGAGCCATTTTATCTTTGCTCAGATCAATGCCATGCTCTTTTTTAAATTCAGCGAGCATCCATCGCAGAATGGCTTGGTCAAAATCATCTCCTCCCAAATGGGTATCTCCATTGGTGGAAAGAACTTCAAATACGCCATCACCGAGTTCGAGGATGGAGATATCAAAAGTACCTCCTCCAAGGTCAAAGACTGCTATTTTTTTGTCGTGTTGCTTTTCAAAACCGTAGGCAAGCGCTGCTGCTGTAGGTTCAGGAATGATTCGCTTGACATCCAGACCTGCAATGCGGCCTGCATCTTTGGTCGATTGGCGTTGTGAATCGTTAAAGTATGCGGGAACAGTAATGACTGCTTCAGTTACTTCTTCTCCAAGATACGCTTCTGCAGCCTCTTTTAAGCGAGTCAATACTTGAGAGCCCACTTCTTCAGGAGTAATCGTTTTTCCGGCGACATCAAAGACGGCACCTCCAGAAGCATTTTTCGTAACCTTGTAAGGAACGTGTGCAGCCTCTTCTTGCACCTCAGAAAATTGACGTCCAATAAAACGCTTTGCAGAATAGATCGTCATTTCCGGGTTTGTAATGGATTGTCTTTTTGCCGGCGTTCCAACCAGTCGCTCGCTTCCTTTGTAGCTGACAATGGATGGCGTTGTGCGTGCTCCTTCAGCATTCACGATGATTTTGGGAGTCCCGCCCTCCATGATCGCGACACATGAATTGGTTGTGCCTAAATCAATTCCAATGATTTTGCTTTTTTTATTTTGTGTTGTCATTTGTATTCTCCTTGTTTCTTTCTTGAAGATTGATTTTTTGTTGTTGCGGCTTTGCTGCGACCTTTACGCGAGCATGGCGTATGACGCGATCGCCGCTTTTGTACCCTTTGACGTATTCTTGCAGGATAGTGCCTTCAGGAACTTCCTCCGTCTCCTCTGTTTCCACTGCATCGTGCAAACTGGGGTCGAAGTGCTCGTGCATCGAATGGAAAGAGGTAATGTTATGCTGATTCAGCACTGCTTTAAATTGGTCGAGGATCATCAAAAAGCCTTGAGCCCAAGCCTTTATTTCTCCGGAGAGAGCTTCTGTGCAATTGAGCGCATTTTCTAAGCTATCTATTGGGGTGAGGAGTTCTGTGATCACATTTTCTACAGTAAATCGAACCATCTCCTGCTTTTCTTTCTGCATGCGTTTTTTTGCATTCTCGATCTCTGCAAGAAGGCGCAAGTACTTTTCTTTGTATTCCTTGAGCTCCTCTTCTACGGATTTGGTTTTTGACTCTTCGAGGATTTCTCGATCTTTTTCATCTATAATGGTGTCTTTATCTTTCATAATGGCTCCGTTTTATCTTCTAAATATAAGGCATTTGCATGCATCGCAGGGAGAAGTTTCGTCTCCGTGGTTGGGTGCCGGAATGTAATTTTAAACTTATACATTACGCGCGTGAGTGTTTCGGAAATGGTCTGTGCTGCATGATGTAAAATGCCAAAACATTCCCTGTAAGGAAGTCGATAGGGACCAAGAATGCCGATGATTCCGCACGGGGTGTGATGAATGTGATAAGGAATGGTAATTAAAGAACACCCGGATCCTTGTGGAATAAACTCTTCTAATTGATCTCCTACCCAACAGCAAAGGCCTCCTTTTTCTAAGCATAAGGAGATAAGGTGATGAAGATGGGTCTTATTTTCAAAGAGGGAGAGCCCGCTTGCCAGGGCTGTTACGTCGTTAAAATCAGGGTAATGGAGAAGCGTAGAGAAACCTGCTTGAAAGAGGTCTTCTTTAGAAAAGTGAGTATATTGAATGATGTGTCGTAGCAGAATTTCTTTATACAAGCGCTCAGCTGTTTGCTCTTCTTCATGGGAAAGATGGGGCCTATCCAATCCCGTGAGCTTCCAATAAAAATAGCTTTCTAAACGCTTGATAGCGAAGGTGCTCATCTTTTCTTCGACATAGAGAGTCTCCGTATGAATCACGCCAAAATCAGTAATAAGGACGCAAAGTAATCGTTTTTGATCGAGGGCTAAGAGTTTAATATCTGTCAGGAAGTCTTTATCAAAGCGCGGTGCAGAAAGAAAGACGGCGCAGCGCGTGAGATTGCTCAGCTGTTCTGCGCAACTTTGAAGATAGAGAGCAACTTCGCGCATCTCTTTGCTCATTTGCTCTTCGATCCACTTCTTTTCCTTTTCGGGCAGGAGGGGTCTTTGTAGATGTGCTTTCGCGTAGGTTTGAAAAGCGAGGGCTGTGGGAATGCGTCCTCCGGAAGAGTGTTGCTGCTTGAGATAGCCTCTTGTTTCCAGTTTTGCAAAGTAATTGCGGATGGTAGCTGCACTTAAAGGTCCAAAACTACTTTCCTTTAACGTATGAGAACCAATAGGTTTCCCTGTTTTTAGGTAGAGTTCCACCAAGCTAAACAGGATGAGCTGTTCTCGCTCATGCTTTGCTGGTTTTTTAGAGAAGGCTTCTTTCATTACCTTCACTATACCATGGGTAAAAAAAGAGCGCAACAAAAATTAGCACTCAAAGAGCCTGACTGCTTGATTTTACCATAAGTACTTAATATTCAATGATATTTTGATCCTTCAAAATTAGCGGAAGCACATCTAAAAGCGATGGAGACCAGCTCAACCCACGTGAATAGACCAGGCGCGAGGCAATGTGGCATGCAATAATAGCCTTTTTGTGAAGATCGGGGACCTCGCTGAGGATTTGCTTTGCATAGAGTGTGCGAAGGAGAGGAGGGCAATAATTCAGAAGACAGCGAATATAAGGGTCATTGAGGTCGTGGGAAAGCTTTACATCCTTTAGATGAATGAGAAGCTGCTCTTTGTAAAGATGAATCTTGGCAGAAATGTTATTAGAAAGTGTAGTCAAAAAAGTCCCCGTGGCCCGATGGGTTTCGAGGAGTAGAAGGGCTTCCCATCGCGCTTTTTTCTGGATGCTCTCTAAAATTTCAGCGACAAGCTGCTTTTTTTCTTCGATGAATTTTTCTTCGGAAAGCACAAGACTAGATAGTACTTCAAAAGAGGAACAAATCACTCCTCCTTTGTTTGCTGAGCTATCCCTTACTATGAGAACGCCCAATGTTTCTAGTGCATTTCGCGCAAGTGGCGTAAGATAAAGATTGGCTCCTTCTACAATCGCTTGCGCAGTTGGTTTTCGTGCCTCATCGAGAAAATCAGAGACATTTGTTTCATTAAGTGTGCGAGGTCTTCCCCCCTTGG
>JAKAAD010000031.1 GCA_021802305.1 bacterium | reverse complement strand
TCATATCGATTTCATTGACAGAAGTGTAGAACGATCTTAAAATTTTTGCATCTGGGTGTAGCGCAGCTTGGCTAGCGCACTAGCATGGGGTGTTAGTGGTCGGAGGTTCGAATCCTCTCACCCAGATTCTTTTCCGAAATTGCCCCATTTTGAGTGAAAATTTCCGTGAATCCAACCTGCGCTTCAGTGGTGATTCTAGCATTATTGTGCATACACGAGATTAAGAAACCGCTTTGCGTTGTTCGTTTTCGCGCAAACCAAGATTGCCATAGCGATGATAATCTCTACTGAAAATTACTTCGCGGAAATAATGGAGCAATTCAAATCGTCCATTTGCTAATACTGGAGAAGAAAGAACCGTGCACCCGGTCCTAGCGGCATGTTCATAGACCAAAGAATCGGGTGGTGTAAGGACGCGCAGGCGGCGAAATTCTCCCTCTTTCAACCGCACAAGAAATGCCTCATTTTTTTCTGAAACAAAGCGAAGTTGATGCGAGATGTGGTGCAAATAGTCTCGCATGGGAAGAAGATGGGGATTTTGCGACCAACTCACTTCAAAATGTGCTTGACAACTGAGGGCTGCGGCTAATGTGCGCAAAATATCTAACGGCTTGTCTTCGTCGGCAACGCGAATGCACATGCGCTTATGAGGGCGATAGCGCAAGATATTATCTTGCCCTACGATTTTTGTAGGGTCATGTTCTTCTGAAAAATGCTTTGCCCAATAAGCATAACTGCCAAAACTTGCATAGAGAATCCCTAACTCTTCCGCGGAAAAGGGGAATTTGTGCAAAACCCCTGTAAGTTCATTCACAGCATAGGGAAGCGGATGCTTTTCTTGGGGAAGCCCTACCTGTTTTGCATGAGAAAATTGCATAACATAGTTGGGCCCTCCCGCTTTTGCACCGGGTCCAAATGCGCTTGCTTTGGTGCCCCCGAATGATTGGCGTTGCACGATCGCTCCTGTCACTCCGCGATTGATGTAGCAATTGCCCGCTTCGATCTTTTCCTTCCAAAGCTCTTGTTCGCGCTCGTCTAATGTATGTATGCCTGACGTCAAGCCATAAGGCGTATCATTGACGATGTCAATGGCATGCTCGATAGTTTCTGCACACATGACTCCAAGGAGGGGGCCAAAAAGCTCCGTTTGATGCGTAAAACTTCCTCTTCGCACACCCAGCTTTACTCCGGGAGTCCACAGCAAGGGATTCTCTGAAGATGGCTTCGGCTTGACAAGCCAAGACTCTCCCTCTTCCAATGTTGTGAGCCCTCGAAGAAGCACAGGGTTTGGCTCTCGAATGAGAGGAGTAATTTTTGCAGAAAAATCCCAGCAGGGCCCTACTCTCAAACTCTCAACTGCATCTTTTAACATTCGCAAAAATTGTCGATCGTTGTAGACCTCTTTTTCGAGCACGGCTAAAGAACACGCACTGCACTTTTGTCCGTTATGTCCAAAAGCAGATTGCACAATATCTTTCACCGCAAGGTCGCGATCTGCCATAGCAGACACGATGATTGCATTTTTTCCCCCTGTTTCCGCCATAAGGTACATATCAGGTCTTTCGCGCAAAAAGTGAAGTGCGGTCGTTGTGCCTCCGGTTAAAGCGATACCGTCGATGCGCCTATCTTTGATGAGAACGTTTCCAACGGGATCATCTACACAATTGATAAATTGCAGAACATCTTTGGGAACCCCTGCTTCCCAAAATACATTAGCGAGTATCCAACCACTCAACACAGCTTCTGGAGCAGGCTTAAAGAGAACGCAATTGCCTGCGACGAGCGCCGCCAAGATTCCTCCAGCAGGAATGGAAATGGGGAAATTCCAAGGAGGCGCGACGAGAATCGTTCCTCTAGGAGACCATTCGATATCCTTGCAGATATGCATCTTCTGCATCGATCGCAAATAGTATTCCGCAAAATCAATTGCTTCCGACACTTCCGGATCTCCTTCCAAAATTGTCTTCCCCCCATCAGCCATCATTACACCTAAGAGATCTCCTCTTTTCTCACGCATTTTGGCTGCGATCTTGGAAAGAAGATTGCAGCGATCTTCAACATTTGTCTTTGCCCATGACAATTCTCGATTCTTTGCATGCGCAATTGCTTCTTCGATCATTCCCTCATCTGCTAAAGCAAAGCGATACAAGGGAACTCCATGATGGGCAGGATCGTACCCAATTCCTTGTTCTTTGCTCTCTCGTTCCTTTCCAGCAATGACGAGAGGAATGTTCATCCCCTTACTCTCTTTCCATTTTTTTGCTACCCCCTCCGCCCATTTGCGATTTTGCGAAAGAGAAAAATCCGTATCGGGTTCATTTTCAAAATGCGCATGCATAGAAACAGGGGACGCAGGCGCATTTCGATTTTGTGTACGCCTGGGGGCTTCAGTCATCGCATTCATTTCATGGCATGCTTGTGAAAAAGCAATCACTTGTTCATCCCATTCTTTTGTTCCAGGACGAAGATCAAAAATAGTACGCAAAAAATTTTCGGCTGACGTGTTTTCATCCAACCGTCGAATCAAATAGGCAATTGCGCTTTGAAAATCTTTTCGCTTTGCAACAGGACAATAGAGCAAGACATCCCCGGAAATCTTATGAATCACTCTCCTTTCATGGTTTGCCATTCCCTCCAACATCTCAAAATGCACTTCCTTTTCTACGCGATTTTCTGCACGCAAAAGAAGGGCATATGCAATGTCAAAGAGATTATGACTACCAATTCCAAGATGCACAGCTTTAGCACGCTCGTGCGTACAGCCCCACGCGACCATCTTTTTGAATTGCGCATCCGCATCCACTTTTTGCAAAAAGGGAGCTTGTGGCCAATTGTGCAAGCTCGCTTCGACGCGCTCCATAGCGAGATTTGCACCTTTTACAATGCGCACTTTGATGGGAGCTCCCCCCCGCGCTACTCGATCCATAGCCCACGCTGTGAGCTCTTTTTGAATCGCGTGTGTATCAGGTAAATAGGCCTGTAAGACAATTCCTGCTGAGAACTTAAAAAATTCCTCTTCGCTCAAAACGCGAACGAAGAGCTCTTTTGTAAAGAGCAAATCGCGATATTCTTCCATGTCCAGATTGACAAATTTAGGTACCCGTGTTCCATCACTTCGTACAAACGAGTGCTCCATTGCTACGCGATAGAGCCCTCTTAATCGTTCTGCAAGAACTTCATAAGATGCTTCCCACCCTATAAGGTGAATTTGACTATAGATGGTCGAAATTTTGATAGAAACGCATTCGATGTCCTCTCGCTTCAAGTCTGCGAGGTAAATTTGGTGCCGCCTCCTTGCTTCTTCTTCTCCTAAAATCGCTTCGCCCAAATGATTTATGTTCAGTCGAACCCCTTCTTTCATGCGTGCTCGCAAATGTTGCTTCATGGCGATAGCTTCTCCAGGTAAAATCACACGTGCGGCTTGTCTACGTATGACCATGCGCAAAAAGGGGACAAGAATAAACGCCAATGGCTCGCCAAAAAACTGAAAGAGAAGAAGACTTAGCTTTTTTCCCCAAGAGAGGTAATTAGGGATCCCAAATTGCGCAAGCAAATAGAGCAACTGGTCTGCAACGCGCGTTGATTTTTTACTCCGAAAACATTTGTCGGTCAAAAGAAGGGTGAAGATTTTCCCATGCGGCTCTTTCATCATGCGCGCAAGTTCCTTGAGCTCTCTTTTTTCTCGGTGCGTTATCGTGCGATTTGCTTCTGTCAGGAGATTTGCAGCAAGCTCAATGGCAGCACGCTCTCTTTCCTCTGCTGAGAGAGACTTCCCATGCACGGCATGAAGTTGCTTCAGAATGGACTGGATTTGAGGAGATGCCAATTCACTTTTCGTCACACTTTCGTCTATATCAAAATTCCCATTTAAGCTCACAACTACATATAATGGTTGAGATGCCTCTTAAACAGCGTGCCCTTTTTCTCATCGCCCTATTATTTCTTCCTCTTGCGATCCACTGCAAAGTATTACTCGGCGTAGATCGCTTTTTTCAGGAAAACCAATGGGAAAAACTCAAAGGAAAACGCATTGGACTCATCACAAATCACACAGGCGTTGCAAGCGATCTTTCCCCTACGTGGCAACTTTTTTACCATCATCCAGAAATAAAACTCGTCGCTCTCTTCTCTCCCGAACATGGCTTTTCCGGGCTGCAAAGAGCAGGGGAAAAAGTAGATACCACAAGCTTGCAAAAGATTCCTGTTCACAGCTTATACGGAAAGACGCGCAGACCCACCAAGGAAATGCTCCAAGGAGTTGATGTGCTTGTATATGACATGCAAGACATCGGTTGTCGCTCATATACTTATATATCCACGCTTTTTATGGCGATGGAAGAAGCAGCCCAAGATCCAAAGATTCCTCTTATCGTGCTCGATCGACCCAATCCCTTGGGGGGAATGATTGTAGAAGGCCCCATGCTAAAGCCAGAATGTCGATCTTTCATTGGTTATATCAATGTTCCCTATCGCTACGGAATGACAGTAGGAGAACTTGCTACCTATTTCAATGAGGAATACCACATTCAATGCCCTCTAGAAGTTGTGCGCATGACTGGATGGCGACGCGAGATGCATTTCGGAAATACGGAGCTCACATGGATTCCCACGAGCCCAAATATTCCTGAAGCAGATACCCCTTTTTACTATGCCGCAACAGGGATTCTTGGAGAACTCGACATCGTAAGCATTGGCATTGGAACACCTCTTCCCTTCAAAATAATTGGAGCCCCTTGGATCCAAGCAGAAGAGCTGTGCAAACAACTCGAATTGCTTCATCTTCCCGGAGTTTCTTTCGTTCCTTTTCATTTTCGTCCTCTTATGGGCCCCTATAAAGGAGAAGATTGTCACGGAGCCCTGCTCCGCTTTACTCATCCACAGATGAATAAAGTCGTGCGCGTCCAATATTTCCTCATCAATACTCTTAAGAAACTCTATCCCAAAGAATTCCAACAAAGAATCCAATCCATTTCTCCTGAAAAACGCACCTTCTTTTGTAAGGTAAATGGGAATACCGAGATGTGGGATATCATTGCACATACAACGGAATTTGCATGGAAATTGATTGAGTTTCAAAAAAATGAGCGTGCAACGTTTTTACAAAAGCGAAGCCGCTATCTTTTTTATTAGCACTCTTGGATGAATATTGCTAAAAACTTTTTGTTTTTCTTGACAAAATCCCCCCTGTCCTCTAGGATAACCCATGAACAAACCTTAAGGAGATGTGCCCATGTCCGTAAAAAATATTCAACCACTTGGCGACCGAGTTCTCGTCAAACGTGCTCAAGCTAACAAGACAAAAGGAGGCATTTTGCTTCCAGAAACTGCTCAAGAAAAACCAAAGCAAGGCGAAGTTGTTGCAGTAGGCCCCGGGAAAATGGATGGGAAGGGAAAGCCGAAAAAAATGAACGTGCGCGTAGGGGATAGCATTCTCTATTCTTCTTATGCCGGAACAGAAGTAAAGAGTACTGATACAGATGAAGAATACCTCATTCTCACCGAAGAAGATATCCTAGGCATCCTCAGCTAAAACATTTTTAAAGGAGAAGAAACTATGTCTAAACTATTACAATTCAACGAAGAAGCGCTCAAATCTCTCCTCAAAGGAGTGAAAGATCTTGCTAAGGCAGTGATTGCGACCTTAGGTCCAAGAGGTCGCAATGTGGTCATCCATCGTGGCTTTGGATCCGTTCTTTCTACTAAAGACGGAGTTACCGTGGCTAAAGAAATCGTCTTAAAAGATAAATTTCACAACATGGGCGCCTCTCTTGTAAAAGAAGCCGCCTCAAAAACTTCAGATATTGCAGGGGATGGAACGACAACAGCAATCGTTCTGGCTGAAGCGATCTTGAGCGAAGGGGTAAAAAATGTCATTGCTGGTGCAAACCCCATGAGCGTAAAGCGCGGGATTGAAATTGCTGTTAATGCGATGTGCAAAGCGCTGGATGCTCTTTCTACGCCAGTAAGTAAGCCAGAAGAAGTGCAGCAAATTGCCACTATTTCCGCCAACAATGACCCTGAAATTGGCTCTATCATCGCAGAAGCGATGCAAAAAGTGGGCAAAGATGGGATGATTACCATTTCGGAATCAAAAGGGATTCATACAGAATTGACAGTTGTCGAAGGAACGCAGTTCGACAAAGGGTACGCCTCTCCTTATTTCGTTACGAACGCAGAAAAAATGAGCGTTGAATTTGAAAATGCTCTTATTCTCATTACCGATGCAAAAATTTCTAACGCACGAGACCTTGTACCTATTCTAGAAAAGCTCGTGGAAACAGGTAAAAAGCCCCTCCTTATCATTGCAGACGATATCGAAGGGGAAGCCCTCTCTACTCTCGTCATCAACAAATTGCAAGGAGGCCTTTCTATTTGTGCAGTAAAAGCCCCCGCTTTTGGAGATCGGAGGAAAGCAATCCTACAAGATATTGCCATTTTGACTGGAGGAACGCTTATTTCAGAAGAAATTGGTTTATCTCTTGAAAAAGCTGAACTATCTCTTTTAGGAAAGGCGAAAAAAATAAAAGTCACCAAAGATGAAACCACTCTTGTCGATGGCGCAGGAGACCCTAAGAAGGTCCAAGAACGCGTTCAACAAATCCGAAGAGAGATGGAGCGAACAACCTCTAGCTATGACAAAGAAAAACTCGAAGAGCGCCTTGCGAAACTCACAGGCGGCGTAGCCGTCATCAATGTAGGCGCTGCAACAGAAGCAGAAATGAAAGAGAAGAAAGCACGCGTAGAAGATGCACTGCATGCAACGCGCGCTGCTGTTGCAGAAGGAGTTGTTCCTGGTGGGGGCGTTGCATTACTGCGCGCTGTACAATCTCTCGACAAACTCCACCTGGATGGCGATGAGAATGTAGGCGTGGCAATCATCCGCAATGCAGCTTTTGCTCCCGCAGCCGCCATTGCAACAAACTGCGGAAAACAAGGATACGTCATTGCCGAAAAGATCTACGAGAGCAAGGAAAAAGCATGGGGATACAATGGAGCAACCGATAGCTTCGGCGACCTCATTAAAGAAGGCGTCATTGACCCTGTGAAGGTCACAAAAAGCGCATTGGGAAGCGGTTCATCCGTTTCTGCCCTTTTGATCACTGTTGCTGCAGCGATCACAGAAAAACCAAAACCCAAAGCTAAAGCGCAAATGCCTATGGGTGGCGGTATGGGTGGTCCTGGAATGGGCGGCATGGGAATGGATGACATGGACATGATGTAAGTCGGAGAAATTGCACTGGTAGCTCAGCTGGATAGAGTACCCGGCTACGAACCGGGAGGTCAGAGGTTCGAATCCTCTCCGGTGCGCAAATTATTAGGAGAAGCACAATGATGGAAGCGAATGCTCACAATGTTCTTATCATAGGAAAAAAGGCTCCCTACTTTAAAGAAAAAGCCGTGATTGAGCGCACTATTGTGCCTAAATTTTCTCTTGCAGACTACTTGGGAAAATACATTGTTTTCTTCTTCTATCCTCTCGATTTCACCTTTGTATGTCCTACAGAACTCCACGCATTTCAAGAAAAACTCCCTGAATTTGAAAAGAGAGGGGCCCAAGTTGTCGCTTGCTCTGTCGATAGCTGCTTTTCGCATCTAGCCTGGGCAAACATTCCTAAAGAAAAAGGAGGCATTTCCGGGATTACCTACCCCATTGTAGCTGACATCAATAAAACCATTGCCCGGAGTTACGGTGTTTTGAAAGAAGACGAGGGCGTTGCTTATCGCGGTCTTTTTCTCATCGATAAAGCAGGGATCGTACAGCATCAAGTCGTCAATGAACTTTCCTTGGGGCGATCTGTTGATGAAGCACTTCGCATGGTAGACGCTTTGGCTTTTCATGAACAACACGGTGAAGTCTGTCCTGCAAACTGGAAGAGCGGTTCAAAAGGCATGGTTCCTACTGCGAAAGGATTGGCAGATTATTTCGCACGCCGTTAGCCAGCCTTGCGATCCAGGTAATCAGCCGTCAAGTAATCGTAAAGATCCTTCTCTCCCATAAGCAAAAACCAGTGGCGTGCACAGCAAAGGTCTCCCATCTGATTTAACAGTTGCGCATCGCTTACATTGGGCATGCATATCGCAGTAAGTGTAGGAGGAAGGTCCCCCTTTTGCAGAATTTTCAAGCCTTTCATGTAATCAGCAATGCTCATACCCTCTTCTCTCACGCGAAAATAGATGAGATCCCTCTCGTATAAAAGCACTTGAATGGCATAAAAAAGCCCTAAGGTTTCTTCCTGGGGATGACCATATGTGCTGATGAGTTCTAGAAGCGAATGCATAAGGCGTGGTTTGCAAACCACACCTTTTTCAGCCTCTCCAAATAAAAAAACAGCATACCTCATTTAGGTCTTCCCCTCTCCCTAAACCCAGGGATAACATAAAAATATTTTTAATGGGAATTGCAAAATCTTTCACTTATTCCCGCTCATTGTCCCGCAATCCTAAGAATCATCTCATTTTTAAAATCTTCTGTAACAGTTTCAGTGCCTAATAGGCATGACTCCATCCGCCAATCTAGGCAATTGAAAACGCAACCAAAAAAGGAGCCACAAACATGAAAGATGACACAAGGCTCATACAATATACAAACAAAGTTTTCGCGGGACTTGCATTCGAAGGATCTCCGTTGAGGACAATTGCTAGTTTGATGCAGCAAACCAAGGAAGATGTCGATGTGATGATCGTCAACATCAAGGTAACATGGATCGGGGTTTCTGCTTTTTTCCGGGAGCGATACTCTTGCAGGACCAGAATATGCACCCATTGCTGGATGGCAGAAATGGGTAACACAACTTGACGGCAGTATCGCAGCATCGAATTAAGAGAAGAAAATTTGGCACAAAAGCGCTTAACTTAGTGTATTGAAATGCCAGCCCAGCGTATTAAAACGCTAGAACGAGATATCTCCTTATTTCAAGAAAGGATGAAATCTACATCTTTCTTTCTAACCAAATGTATTGAGGCGCTCCTCACAAGATTGGCAAATAGAGATACATTAAAAGTTGTGGCCTTTCTGGTTCTTCTCCTAAGCGTTCTAGGGATAGCTCATCGCTTTTTCAACCAGGATGTTTTAAAAAATAGCACGCTCTTATCCATCCTAAATCTTTATAAAAATCGCAACACATCTCTACCCAGGATAGAGTTTCCCGAAAAAAATCATTGGCAAGAAATTGAAGCCAAGTAGATAATTTACTATCAAACATCTGAGGAGATAATTGTTATGACAACCCAACTAGACCTAAATGCTTTGGCATCCGCTTATGAACAAATATCCATTTTTTCAGCCAAACGATTGATTGCACGATACGTCTTGCGCGACGACAAGCCTGAAACAATAACGACTGCAACTCAAGTGATACAAAAGTTATTGAGCAACTATTCCCAACTACGCGCCACATTTCCCACCCAACCGCAAGACAATCTAGAGAAAGAAATCACAGAAAAAAAGTTTCTTGTGATCAATGGGGATGTCATTTGCCTTTCTGATGAAAACAAAGCTCCCGCATCTGCGCCTCAAGATTTTGTAGATCGCTTTTTTTCTCTTTCCCTTCTTAAGCAGCCGGTGGCTTGCACTAAAAATCATTACCTTGAACTGACTTACCTGCCCTTTTGGGTTGAGAGACGCGGAAATGTTTGCCCAGGAGGAGGCGATCATAAAATCGTATCGACAGAAACTGACACTCCTTTAAATGCTCAATATTCTTTTGAAATAGATAAAGAACTACAATGGAATATCAACGAGTTCAGAAAAGAAAAGTTGGCACGAGAACGCCAAGACCAGCGTATTGAAACGCTGGAAAAAGATGACCAAGAGCAAGCCCAGCGTATTCACATACAAGCCCAGCGTATTGAAACGCTGGAAAAGGATAAGCTAGAGCAAGCCCAGCGTATTCACATACAAGCCCAGCGTATTGAAACGCTGGAAAAGGATAAGCTAGAGCAAGCCCAGCGTATTGAAACGCTGGAAAAGGATCATTCAAAACTTAAAGAACAAGTAAACGGCATCTTTAAGGATGTTGACCTGCACGCAGTAGGCATTGGTCTTGTAGTGAGCACGATTGCAATTGGAGGCAGGGACGCTTTTAAGCTTTTAAGTAGGCTTGCCGTTGATCCATCCAAAGCACAAATAATTCGAAACATGGGAGAATGGATACCAGCGATAAGTTTGTTGGCAGGGATTGCCTCTGCAACTTATAGATTTTATCAAGGATACCGTACAGGGAAGATCGACAACTACGTTAAAGGCGGATGCGAAATTGCATCCGGTGTTGCAATCTTTCGTATACCGGTTTATGGAACGGCTATTTCCCTTGTGATACGTCTGGGAGAGGGAATGCATGATTTCTACCCAGCTTATAACCAATGGAGTAATGCATGCAAGGCATGCGAAACGCAAACCTCTACCCAGACATCCCCAGACATCGATATCCCTATTTCTTCCATTGCCATTGAAACCACATTGCAAGATGCATGCAAGACATTGGGAGTAAAACCCACTTCTTCTCAAGAAGAAGTGGATCGTGCTTTTCAAGA
>JAKAAD010000030.1 GCA_021802305.1 bacterium | reverse complement strand
AAGAAAGATGCCATTGCGCTTACGATTCTCTTGATCCCTGGCGCGCGCATGGTAGAAATGCTTGGGGGGAGGCGAGCACTCCTTTGGGGAATGGCTATCTTTGGTGTTGCATCTGGCCTGGGCGGATTTAGCCAATCGGGAGAATGGCTAATCACAAGTCGTGCCATCTTAGGCATGGGAGGCGCTCTTATGCTCCCTGCAGCACAGTATATCCTCCTGATGACATTCCCCATGCAGGAGAGAGGTCGCGCACTTGCAAGCTACTTTTCTATTGGTTCTATTTTTTTCGTTTGCGGGCCATTAATTGGGGGCGTGCTCACAGAGTATTGGACATGGCGCGGTCTCTTTTGGATCAATTTTCCCATTGTGATCGTGGGCATGAGTGCTATTTTGCAAATCATTCCTCTCTACCCCGGAAAAAAAAAGATCTCTTTTGACGTGATTGGATTTGTGTGGGTCAGTAGCGCTGTTTTCTGTATCACTCTCGGAATTATGCAAGGAGATCGCTGGGGATGGACTTCATGGCCTATTCTTTTTCTTTTATCTATTGCCGCCGTTCTTTTTTCGCTTGCATACTTCATCCTCAAGCGCATTCCTATACCCATTGTTGATCTTTCTCTACTAAAAACTCGCCACTTTTTGATTGGCATGCTCTGCACAATCTTAGGTCAAATGCTTTTCATCTCTCCTCTCTTTTGGTCGATGTATTTTCAAACAGATCTTTTTTATCATCCTGCAGAAGCAGGGTTTCTTACCTTTATTGCAAATAGCGCTCTTATCATTGGTGGACCATTGATCGGAATCATGCTCAAGAGATATGGGGCGCGCGTTCCTGTGATAATGGGATTTCTCCTTCTTCTCTTTTGCATCAGCTGGATGCTCGCATACACAACCAATCGAGATGTCTATCTTTTTCTTCCTGCCCTCATTCCTTTTGGATTTGGCGTTCGCCTCATCTTGGCCCCTAGCTTTACGCAATGGATTCTCTCCGTGCCTTTGGAAAAATGTGCATCTGTATCGGGAATCAATGCTTCTTGTCGTCAATTTGCCTCGACGCTCGGTCTTGCGATGTATGGAACGATCTTTTTTTCTTCACAAAACCACTTTACTGCCATTAATAGCTTATCCTTTGGTCTTGCATGTTGCGGCCTCTTCATCGCCTTTTTCTTTCCTCAAAAGAAGAATCAGGAGTGAGAAAGCTTCCACGGAAAATCTTTGCCTATGAGAGATCGAGATACTTGCAAAGAAAGCGTTTCTTGCGTCACTGGATGCGTGCATTCTAATCGAATGTGTTGAAGCGCAATGGCATCTTTTTTATATGGCTGCGTACTGCCGTAAAGGGCATCTCCGCAGATGGGATGACCGATGGCGGCACATTGCACGCGAATTTGGTGATAGCGTCCCGTTTCTAACTCAATCTCCAGTGCGGAACACTTCTCCGTTTTCCAAATGCAACGATAATGCAGACGGGCCTGCTTAGCCGCAAGATCTCTCGATGACGCAACGCGTGCGTGGTGATCTGCGTGTATCAGCGCGTGTTCCAATACTCCTTCTTGCTGTTTTATTTCTCCTTCGACGAGGGCATGATATTGCTTGCGCAGAGAACGACGTCGCTGCATTTCGTGTAAACGAGAGAGCGCTTTGCTCGATCGCGCAAAGAGGACAATACCAGTTACAGGTCGATCCAACCGATGTACCACTTCAAGAAAAGGGCGTTCTTTTTTCGTCTCGCGGCGAAGCCATGCTTTGGCATCATCCAAAAGATAGGGTTGCACAGAAATTCCAGCAGGTTTTTCAACAACAAGTAGATGAGAATCGTAGTAAAGAATATTCATGCGCGCCAAGGAATGGTTTCATTGCGTTGACGGAGACACTCATAGAGAAGCAATGTCGTCGCCATAGCTACATTAAGAGAATCTGCCTCCCCATGCATGGGAATGCGCACGCGAATATCTGCTGCATGTATCCATTGTTCAGATAAACCGAGTTGTTCTGTCCCTACAACGATCGCGATCCCTCCCATAAGATTTGCTTCGGTGAAAGATTCTTTTGCCGAGGGAGTCGCCGCCACAATCTTTATTTTGCGTTCGCGAAGCCAAAGGAGTGCTTTTGAACTCTCCACCTCCACCACCGGGATAGAAAAAAGCGTTCCTACGCTTGCCCGCACAACGTTAGGATTGTAAATATCTGTACAGCGATCACATACGATGACGCCATCTGCTCCTGCTGCATCGGCAGAACGCAAAATGGTTCCCAAATTCCCCGGCTTTTCAATGGATTCTGCAATCACCACAAGTGGATGTTTCTTGCTTGCTAGTCTTCCAATAAAATCCGCAAAGGTCATTTGCATGTGCACTCCAATGGCAATCAATCCATCTGGTCGATCGCGATAGGAGAGTTTTTCAAAGACATGAGGAATACAGTGCACAATTTCCACTCCACGAATGCGCGCTTCTTCAATGAGCGTCCCTTCATTCATTCCAAGAAAAAGCTCAGGACAAATGTAGAGAGATTGAAGCTGCACTTCCCCTTTCATTGCTCTCATCAGTTCGCGATACCCCTCAATCAAAAAGAGATGGCTCTCTTCGCGCTTTTTTCGATGTGTGAGCTTTACCGCCTCCTTGATTTTTGGGTTTTGCGTACTGGTGATCACTTTGTCCACAACGCATAACTTCCTGCGGGAAGACTATGTCCCGCATTTGATGGGATGAGCATTTCTCCTGTGTCTATACTTTTCGTAGCAAACGAAGTAGCGATCAATGCATGAAGTACTTTTGGCGAAAAAAGTGGAGTGTGACTTGTAAGTAGACAAAAGAGCGGCTCTTCGGAAAGAAGTTGTGAACAAAGTGCGAGCAAAGGGAGTATGTCGCGCTCCACTTTAAATACCTGCCCCTTATTGCCACGCCCAAAACTTGGAGGATCGAGTATGATTCCATCATAGCGCACTCCACGACGCACTTCTTTCTTCAAAAATTGGGGCACATCGTCGACAATCCAACGAATGGATCTGTCTGTCACTTGATTCAAAATAGCATTTTCACGCGCCCAACGTACCATCCCTTTCGACGCATCAACGTGACATACATTGGCTCCCAGTTTTGCAAGAACAATGGTAGCTCCTCCTGCATAAGCAAAGAGATTGAGTATCTTAGGATTCTTGTTCCCTTGACATAAGGAAGAAAATCGAGGCCAAAAATGAGCATGTTCTGGGAAAAATCCCAAATGGCCAAAATCCGTTGGCTTTAGCTTGAGCTTTATGCCATGAGTGTCGATGACCCACTCCTGAGGAAGGCTGCCCGACCATTTCCCTTCACGCGTAAATTCGGCATGGGCATCCCATTTGCGCGCAGCGTGTTGTGGCCAAAGAGCTGTGGGACTCGGACGAATGAGTACATAGGGGCCAAAACGTTCAAGTTTTTTTTCACCACCACTATCGAGCAACGCATAGGACATAATTGCCATTTTATCATTTTGCTTCTGGGTAAGCAATTTTGTGCCAAAAACTGCCCAGGGCAACATTGGCTGCCTTTTCTATAATTGTCTCTCGCTCTCCCTCAAAGTGGTGCTCTATCACCTGGGGTTCTTCCCCCCTCTTTCCCAATGCAATGAAAACGGTTCCTATGGGCTTTCCCTCACTGCCCCCTGTTGGCCCTGCGATTCCAGAGATCGCCATGCCAAAATCAGCATCTGTTCGTGCAAAAATCCCTGATATCATTTCCTTTACGGTGGGCGCACTTACTGCCCCATTCTTTTTTAAAGTCTCTTCGGAAACTCCAAGAATCTCTTGCTTCAATGCATTAGAGTAGACGACAAATCCACCTAAAAAGACGTGAGAAATGCCGGGAATGGCTGTTAATTTTGAAGCGATTCGTCCTCCAGTACAAGATTCTGCTATACTCAATGTCTTTCTGTTTTCTTTAAGCCATGCATAGATTGCTTCCTCGTTTTGCCTCACGCCAAAAGGTAAAAGATAGGTTTTAAACTTCTCATCGATTTCGCGAACAATGCCATTTAATACCTGTTCATTTGGAGTATGTATGTAGAGAGTCAATGTGCCGTAGGAAGGATAAATGCCAAGGTCAAGTTCTGGATTTTTTTCTTTCCAATTTCTCATGCAGGGATCGAGTTCATGTTCTCCCATCAAACAAAAATGGATATAACGCGCTGACACAACATGTTGCTTAGGGATGATTTTCCCAAGCAGAGGAAGGACATGATGTAAAAACATCGGTTTCATTTCTTGAGGAACGCCCGGGAGAAGAATGAGCCATTTGTTGTCTTTAGAAAAGACAAGCCCGGGTGCAGTGCCGATCGTGTTCGGAAGCAAGGTCGCCTTTTCAGGTACCGTTGCTTGATCGCGGATCGTGGGGAAATTTGGCCCATATCGTTTCGCAAGATTCGCTGCCGTCGTTTCATCAAAGCGAAATCCCGATCCAAATAGATCCGCTGCAACATTGCGCGTACAATCATCCATCGTCGGCCCTAATCCCCCGGTAGCAATGATCATCGAAGAGCGTGCAAGACACGCGCGTAACTCTTTGTCCAAATGAGAAGGATCGTCCGGAATCGTGATATGGCGACTAACTTCATATCCCCGCTCGAAAAGTTCTCTACCAATAAACGCTGCATTGGTATCGATGGTAAATCCCCTTAATAGCTCACTTCCAATACTTACCACTTCGACGGTCATCGTACGGACATCCCACGCAGGTCAACTTCTATTCTGCGCATGCGAAGTTGTGGATGACGATCAATCCAAGCAAAACACGATTTTCCAATCCGCATGGGAACGTTCTTTTTCTTTCCCTCTACAAGAAAAGGAGTAGGCACTGTATTTTTTCGAAGCCATTTCAATAGCTGTGTAAAAAGGAATGTGTTAGGGCACTCTTTGGAATCTACTACGTTGATCATTCGTGCCGTTTTAGGATCTTGATACATTTGCGGGTAAGAGAATTGAATCCCCCATGTGACGCTTTCTGTACTGAGCACCATAGGATGAAACTTTCCATCAAGAGAGGAATAAAAAAAATGATGCGCTTGTAATTGAATGACGGGCTTAATGGGTTTTACCAGATATCGCCCCTTATCGAGAGAGAGCGCGTAGAGCACATCCGGAGTCGCACTCATGATAGAAGAAAAAGTGCGACGAAGCTCCTTTTCTTCTGGGATACATCCGTTGCGCAAAGCGTCGATATAGGATGTATAGACACCCAAGAATGCTTTTTTATCGAATTGTCCCTTTTCCCTTTCCACAGGTTCACTTGCAATAAAAAAGAAAAGAGGTTCCAAATCATGCAAGAGGAACTCCATCTCCTCTATGCCCAATAACACTTGGCATTTGTTCCATTTAGAGACATGCAATACACCTTCTTCTTTGGGAGAACTAATACGCAGAGGAAATGACATAGATTATACGGGTTTTCTAAATCTCATGAATTTTAATACGAGCATTTCAATTAATAATAGTGCAATGCCAATGAAAATAGCGGTATCGGCAAGGTTAAACACAGGATAACTATATTCGAAAATCGAGAAAAAAAACATATCAATCACATGTGAATAGAGGAATACATCTATTATATTGCAAATCGCACCTGTTAAAATGACCAACGTGCATAGCTTTCGAAAAAATGACGCCCTTACAAAACACAAATAGGAAAATAACCCCCCTATCATGATAAATCGCGTATACAAAAGCGCGCGTGGAAAAGAAGAAAACCATCCCCAAGCGGCCCCTTTGTTCCATACATGAATCAGCGCAAAATCAATCCCATGCCAACCATGCAAAAATGAAATTCCTCCATAAGGAAATTCTGATCCGTGCATCGGGGGAACACAGGCATGCACGTATGCTTTGAGCAAAAAATCAGCGACGAAGATGAATAATGCCAGCAAAGTAGAAACCACTAGGCGATTCACAGGAGACCTTTTTCCATCCTTTGTTGCGCCTGAACAGTCATGCGAGCATAAGGAATCACTTCAAGCCTCGCCAAAGGAATCTCCTCCCCAGACACCTCGCAAATTCCATAGGTTCCTTCTTTAATTTTATCTAATGCGCGATCGATTTCTCTGAGCAGATCAAGCTCTTTGCTGCTCACCTCCAAACTCACAGTGCGATTAAATGTATCTGTTCCCTCATCTGCTTGGTGCTGAGAATACCCCTTTTTTTCTTCCTCAGATTTGACATCTTTATTGACATCGCGAATCGTTCCTACTAGTTGTTCGCGCATTTGCTCTAAACGCTTTTGAAAGCGCTCAATCTCAGTTTTCTTCAATGGCATACTCTCCCCTCGTTTCTTCGTGAATATTGATACATTGTATTGCTTCTTTGAGCTCATCGACGTCTTTAAATGGACGATGGACACAAGCAAATCGGATATAGGCAATAGGATCTCTCTTTTGCAAAGATTGCATCGCCATCTCTCCAATCACAGATGTCTGAATTTCCTTCACTCCTTTCTCTAATAAATCAGATGTGATGCGATAGGCAATCATCCGCACTTGATCGCGACTTACATGTGTATGAAGGCATGCCGCATCGAGCCCGCGAATCAATTTTTCCTGATCGTAATCTTCATATCTTCCATCTCGTTTTTGTACTTGCATCAGGAGTTCAATCGTTTCAAATGTCGTGAACCTCCGATTGCATTTTAAACATTCACGCCGACGGCGAACTGCATTTGTTTCAATAGCATTCCGAGAATCCGTTACTTTCAATTCAACATTCTGACAAAAGGGACAACGCATGTTTCACCTAGCGAACTTTTCAATTCGCTCACAATTTTGGTTTCTATATACTGATAATATTTTTTTGACTAGACAGGTTCAAAAATAAGATCTTTTGCTCGAACTCCGACATAAGCCACAATCCTCACACCCAAAGCATAACAATTTGTAGATTCTAGCACGAAGGAACTTTCAGTTTGACTCCTCCTTTGATAAAAAAAAAGCTCCTAGAGGAGCTTTTTTTTATCGGAGGAGGTGGGATTCGAACCCACGATGCGTTCATCACGCATACACGCTTTCCAGACGTGCTCCTTCAGCCGCTCGGACACTCCTCCAGAAAAGTAGGGGGTCATCTTACAACAAAATTCGTTTTCCGTGCAAAATAGAAGATATGATTTCTCTCATTTTTTTCCTTCTCTTTGCACCCATTGGATATGGGGTAGCTGCAGAAGTCCCTACACCCAAACCTTTAGTCGTTGTCTCTATGCCCCCTTATCTCCATATGGTAAAAACTTTAGTAGGTGAGCAGGTCGACGTCATCTCTATCGTACCCCCTGGAGCAGATCCTCACTCTTACGAACCATCTCCCAAGGAGATGCAAATCATCGGTAGAGCTTCCCTCTGGATTCGATTAGGAGATCCATTTGATAAAAAAGCACATCGATTGCTCATGTCGGCAAACCCAGAGCTCTCCTGCCTCACTCTTTTAGAACAAAATAAAGATGCACATAAGCACGATCCGCATATTTGGTTAAGCCCCGTTCTTGCCAAAGAACAAGCAATGCGCATAGGAGATTCTCTAGCTACCCTTCTGCCCGAAGAAAAGAAACATATTGCACAGGCACTCGAAAAATTTCTCCATCAGTTGGACGAATGCGATCAAACCTTGCGCGCACATTTAGCCAATAAGAAGGGACGCGCTCTTCTTCTTCCCCACCCTGCACTTGGGTATTTTTGCCAAGATTATGACCTCGTTCAACTCGCATTGGAACAAGAGGAAAAAGAGCCTGGTCCTAAAGATCTTCTGCGCATCCTCGCTTATGCAAAGGAACACCCCCCTCTTTGTGTGCTTGTTCAACCTCATCACAACAATAAAGGCATCCGCCTCATTGCAAAAGAATTACAGCTCGACACGCATTTTTTTGATCCCTGTAGTGAAGATGTAATTCAAAGTTTTCAACAATTGGATGCCATTCTCTCCCCATGAATATTGAAGTAGAAAATCTCTTTTTTTCTTATGGAGATCTCCCCATTCTTGAAGATGCCTCCTTCTCCATCTCTTCCACCGAATTCATTGGCATCTTCGGACCTAATGGGGGCGGAAAAACGACATTGCTCAAAATTCTTCTCGGCTTGCTCTCTCCTACAAAAGGAAGCGTGCGCATCGACGGCATGCCCCCTCGAAACACACGCGGGATGATTGGCTACGTTCCACAAGTCATTCAATCTGATCATCGCTTCCCCATTTCTACGCTCGATGTCGTTTTAACGGGTTGCCTCCACACGCTTAAATGGATGGGGATATTTCCTGAAAAGGCAAAAAAAGCAGCGAAAAGCGCTTTAGACAAGGTAGGTCTCTCGCACAAAGCAAATGCCCCCTTTGGGACTCTTTCGGGAGGAGAAGCACAACGGGCAATCATTGCACGGGCGATTGCCAATGACCCCAAGTACCTATTCTTAGACGAACCAACCGCTAATATCGATGCACAAGCAGAAAAAGAGTTCTACGATCTTCTCTCTCTATTATCTTCTCAGATGACTATTCTGATGGTGAGCCACGACCTACACACAGCTGTGCATCGCGTCTCTAGACTTCTTTATGTGCACCGCCGAGTTTCTTTTTTAGACAAAAAAGAGATCTGCGAGCATTTTGCACTAGGATTGTATCATTCTCCTTTATCCGCAGGAACACATGAACATTTTGCCCTTTGATTTTTTCCTAGCACTTGTTACAAGCCCTTTTCTTCGATCTGCTCTTTTTGCTGGCTTAGCAGCTTCCTTTGCAAGTGGGATGATTAGCCCTTATATCGTCGTAAAGCGCATCGTATCAATTACTGGAAGCATTGCGCATGCTGTGTTAGGGGGCATCGGCTTTGCGGTGTTTTTGCAATCTCGTTGGCATCTGCCATTTCTCACCCCTATGATAGGCGCTTTAGCTGCCGGACTATTCTCTGCTCTACTCATGGGCTGGATCCATCTAAAATACAAGGAACGAGAAGATACGATCATTGCAGTGGTTTGGGCTGCGGGGATGTCATTAGGGATTATCTTTCTTGCTCTCTCTCCTGGCTATAACGGCGAACTTCTGAACTTTTTATTCGGCAACATTTTATGGGTCAGTAGTGGAGATCTCAAACTTCTTCTTTGCCTAAATGGTGTGATTTTGGGAAGCATTGCTCTCCTGTATAGACGTTTTCTCGCCCTCTGTTTCGATGAAGAGCATGCACGATTGCAAGGAGCCCCCGTTGCACTCCTTTACCTCATACTTCTTTGTTTAGTGGCTTTATCCGTCGTCGTGCTCATCCAAGTCGTAGGAGCCATTTTACTCATCACCTTGCTTGCAATACCTGCTGCCATTGCAAGCACCCTATCGATGCGCTTAGCAGGACTCATGGGCATTGCTACAGGCCTAAGCATTCTGTTCAATACCGTAGGGCTATATCTATCTTATCAGTGGAACTGGCCCCCCGGAGCAACGATTGCGCTCGTTGCGGTCTCCACTTATCTCCTCTCTTTGATACGCAAAAAAAGAGGCTATTCATTTAACGGCTAAAGAAATCAGACAATCCTTTATGACGATGCGTACGGTGTTTTTTCCTGTGATGTGCAGGAATATCATCTAATTCAAATTTGGTTTTCCTAGCCTTTCTTACTTTACGCATACTCCCTCCTTGCTGTTATGCTTCTACCCCAAGTCCCTGAAGAATCCGTATATGGATTCTTAGCTTGGATAATGGCTAAAGAGATCCGATAATCCCTTATCTCGAGAACCTTTCTTTTTTTTGTAGGATGGAATATCCACTAATTGGAATTGACTTCTTTTTTTTTGTCTTCTTTTTTTGACCATACATCCCCCATGTTAATAGTGTTGATGAATCTTAATTTGCTCTCTTCTCACATCTCCTGCTTCATCTATAATTTCATTCAATGTCCCTTGCAAGCCGAGATGCCGTTGTTTGCGATGCGTTTTCAAAGTCACTTTGGAAGATTTTTTGTGGTGCACGCGTTTGTGAAAGGGTTTCATCGCAATAACCATATATAATTATTCTAATCTTTTATTTTTAAAATAAATCATAATAAATTTAAAATCAATATTGCAATCTAAAATGAAATAACTATTGATGGCAAAATTTGCTCTCTAAATCCTAATAATGAGCTATTTTGCTCCTGCATCTGGATGTTTTCCTATTGACGAACGGCGTTCCTACCTCTATAATTCATCTCACTTAAGGAGTAAACGCATGTACGCAATTATTGAAACAGGTGGAAAACAATATCAGGTGAAAAAAGGAGACATCCTTGACGTGGAACTTCTTGAGGCAAGTAGCGACAACAAAATTCTCTTTTCCCATGTCCTATTCTTACACGATGGGAAAGATCCTAAAGTGGGAACCCCCTTCGTCTCCAAAGCAAAAGTCCATGCGGAAATTCTCGAAGAAAGCAAGGGCCCCAAAGTCTTTTCTTTCAAATATAAGCGTCGCAAATCATCTACGCGTAAAAAAATAGGCCATCGCCAACGATATCATAGAGTAAAAATTACAGAAATTAAGGAAGGATGAAACTATGGCACATAAGAAAGGACAAGGCTCTTCGCGCAATGGTCGCGATTCTCATTCACAACGCCTAGGTACTAAAGTATCCCATGGGGAATTCGTACGCGCAGGTAGCATTCTCGTCCGCCAACGCGGAACGAGCTGGCATCCTGGGAAA